>NZ_JBFUHY010000017.1:0-86706 GCF_056402155.1 Pseudomonas sp. P4_C1 | reverse complement strand
GCCCTCGGATTACCTGACACTTCAAACGACCTCAGAAACGCTGGCAACACGACTGTTGGCGCTCGCCAGGAATATCAAGCCCAAGCAAGTGGCCAAAAGCCTACGTGGTCCCAAAATCGCCAAACCCAAGGAGTGGCTGGACGGCAAAGCTGCGCATGCTCATGTGTCGACGGATCGGGTGCTCAAGGCCCATAAAGGGAAAACACCTTGAAAGGGCTGGCTGTAAGACTGTGAAGTTAGCCCCGAGTCAATCGGGGCTTTCAATGCGCAGTCGGGTGAGCGCGATCATGGGGCGGTTCAAGGTGTGTTGATATGCAGTTTAGTGGCGAGGGAGATGATTCCCCAACAGCTATCACTACCCGAACGCCTCTTTCACCATGCTCTCGAACATGCCGTAGGCTGACCGCGCTTCACGAGAGTGATCTTCCCGAACAGCCTCCAGTGGTGTAACCCGCAAAGTCTCTACTTCAATAATGTTAGTGACGGCGTCATGCCGATAGTCCAGAAACACCGAAATGCCGTAGTCATCTCCACAAAGGCTATAGCAGACATTCATGTAATAGGGTTTCAGCAACGGTAATCCACGTCGCATATGGTGGATTGCCAATGCGCAGACACGTGCCTGACAAGTAGCCGCAAATGCCGACTTCGGCAGTTTCTCGGCATAGGCCGCGTCGCCAATGACATGCACGCCCGGCACCTGTAGCGACTCAAGAGTTTGCGTATTGACTGGACACCAGCCGTGATCCGCCGCCAGACCGTTGCGATGGGCAAAATTATCCGCGCGCTGAGCGGGAATGATGTTTATTACATCACCAGCAACAGGACCTGAGTCGGTCAACAGACGACGTCCCTCCCTGTCCAGCGCCCGCACGGTTCCTCCTTCCCTGGCGCCGATCCAGCGTATAACGCTGTCCTCGCTGCCGTAATCGTAAAGTTGCGTCCACGCCTGTTCGAACTGAGCCTGTTTGGCAAAACGTGGCTTGGCGTCAAGCACGATCACTTGCGACTTCGGCTTGTGGTTTTGCAGGTATTGCGCAATCAGACTGGCCCTTTCGTAGGGCCCTGGCGGGCATCGATAATCATCCTGAGGTGCGGCGATCAATACCGTGGCACCGTCGCGCATTTCCATTAGCTGGCGGTTTAGCAGGCGCAATTGTTCGCCACCACCCCAGGCATGGGGAAACAGTTGCTCATCTGCGGGTTCGTATCCGGCAATCGTGTGATGCCGGAAACCGATGCCCGTTGCCACCACGCAGCGGTCATAACCGAAAATGTGACCCGTACGGGTGTAGACCTGCTGCGTTTGAGGGTTGATCGAAATCGCGTGGTCGTAAACTACTTCTATCCCGCTCTCGACTAGTCTTTGGTAATTGAACTTCAACGATTGTTCGCTGCGTTTTCCGACCAGGAATTCAGCCCCCAAGGGGCAGCTATGGTACTGCGGGTTGGGCTCAACCAGGACGATACGAACTTCGGGGTCAAGCCGCTTCAGTGTGCGGGCAAAGGTCGCACCGGCAAAACCGCCACCGATGACTACAACCGTAAAGTCTCCTCGCCGGGTCGCTCCTGCGCTCATCGCCATCGTATAAAAGGTCGAGAGACCAATCCCCGTCGCCAACCACTTGAGTAGCCGTCTTCTTTCCTGATCCATCAGTGGTCAAGCTCCAGAGTCCAGTTTTCCAGATAGGCCAGAACACTTTGCAGTTCTGTGTCGCTCAATGCCGACACCGCTGCGGTCATGTCTGCTGACATCGTTCGCCTTCCCTTTTGCAAGTCGTCCATGACGGCGCGGGTGTATTCGATATTCTGGCCTCGTAACCGAGGCGAGGAATCAGCCTTGTCGTCATGGCACCCGGCACATTGACGTTTGTAGATAGACTCGCCGGGCGCTGCGTGGACATCGACAGTCGAACGCGCCTTCACGTTGATAGAGCTGAATCTGCTGGCCAGCAACCGCGCATGTTTCTCGTCCACCCGCTCCATTACCCGGTTCATGATGGTGCCCTTGAGGGAGCCGTCGCGGTATTGGGTGAGTGTTTGCAACAGGTAGGCATGCGGCTGACCTGCGATCGACGGAATGATCCCGCCCTCCCTCAGCCCGGACGTACCGTGACAATTGATACAGCCGTTGCTGACCATCAGGCTGTCAACGGCTGGCTGCGCCAGTACCTGTCCCCAGAACTGAGTCAGCCAAATCATCACGACAGCGATCATTCTGAACATGGCGAGGCCTAATCTGTCAGCACATTGCTCAGGTACACCTTGCTGCTGGCGAGATACTCTTTGGGAATGTCATAACCACCATAGGCTTTGACATGCCCGTCGATATACCCTGCCAGCGCCTCACGGGACGCAAAAATCTTCTTCGCCCGCTCATAAGCCGCCATGTCCTGATAGATCATCAAATGAATCAGGGGCTCACCCGGCTCCGTCGGCACCAGGTTGATGACTTTCACGCCAGCCTTGGCACTACGGCCGTAGGTTTTCATATAGGTCGCCTGGGATTCGACGAACTGTTCCAGAAACTCTTTTTCCTTGCCTTGTGGTGGCTCGAAAACAATGGTCATCGCCTTACTTGTAACAACAGGCACCTCGACTGAAGTTGCTTGCGCATGACCGAAATGGGTGTAAAAGAACAACAAGCCCAACACTGCAGTAATATTATTCATATTCAATACCTGTCTAAATGGATTGATTGGATGAGCTTTTAATTACTTGTGCAATATGACCGATATCATTCGCCCACCCGATTCGCGGGTCGGATCGTCAGTCTCTCTGACCGCAACTTCAACAGGACTTACTTCTACCCGTCGATAATGTTCATAAATGACTTTCTGATAGAGTTCATCAAGCCATGGGTGAATGCAAAATAACGCCAGGCGTCCACCTTCAAGCAAAAGTGACTGTGCTGCAAACACAATGAATTGCAGGTTTTCTTCAATGACTGATTCGATGTCGTCATTGAAGGGATCGAAGAAAATCGCTGAAAAACGTTTATCCATTCCGTGCAGTTGCTGCCAGTAGCCGGGAATCAACTGCACACCGCTACGCCCTGTTTGCCACGCGTCGGCCCGATCCAGTATCTGCGGATGAGGTTCGACGATTGTGTGGCCAGCCGGCCGCGCTTGCTGAATCATGGTGGCGGAAATGCCCATGCCGAAACCGATTTCCAGCACTTCATCCCGGTCACTCAATGCCATACCATCGACCAGATGCTGGATCAGAGGGCGTTCCCACTCATGCATCACATAGGCGTCACCGATACGCAATGAATCGGTCGAGTAAAAAGCTCGGGCTTCAAGATAGTCTTTTCTGAGCGGTTCCATGAAATCTCCATTTCCTCGTGAACATCCATTTACCAATGGTCATCAAGTGACCAGTCTAAGTTCAGGCCTGGTGTAAAACGCGTCGGCCGCGCGGATATTGGATTGCAGTAACACCCACTGAAATCCTACGCCGAAACAAATGCGGCCAAATATGGCAAGCGCGTGTTCATCCAGATACAGTGAAAATGATTTGAGCAGAGCAACACCTTGCCCACTCAAACAGGCCACCACCAGTTCAAGCATCAACTGGTCGAAGTAAAGCACCATGGTTCGATTTTTTCCGGACTCGAGCATTGCCTGTAACCGGGCGGCGAATTTGTGATAAATCACGGCGAGAGAATCGCTGTTATCCAAGCCGGCGTGCTCATCCAGTAACCAATCCGCCTTGCGCGCTCCAAAGATCAACTCCGGGTCGTAATACTCTTCTGGCCATTCATATGTTTCCAACCCGCATTCAGCGGCCAAAACCAGATCCTGCTGATAACAGCGAGAGCAGCCCGAGACAAACAAGGCATCAGCATGCGCCGCCGCTATCGCTTGAAAGCTCTCAAGACTGGCGGGCATTCGCAGTTGCGAGGCGCGACGCATCAAAATCAGGGTCATCGATACCTCCCGCTGGACGCTTCGAATTTGATCAATTCGGCAATATGTTCCGCACTGCCAGCTCCGACGATGCAAGCCCTGACCCCCACATGGTTCAACGCATAATCCAGCGCCGGCGCCAGTGGAATGATGCCGCCAGCCAGACAGTGCAACGCGTACAGCGGCCAGCGATGTTTGATCGTTTGAAGATGAGCGAGGGTTGCAACGTCATCCATTTGCAGGAGGTTGACAGATGTCAGGACGCCATCGAACCTTAGATGTTCCAGCAGCCACAGGCATTGATCGGTCAGATTGAACGTCAACATCAACCATTGCGTGCCTGACACTGCTCGAGTGATGAGTCCTCGGACAATTTGCTCAATCAACGAGGTATGGCCTTGCGCCAGCAAAATATCGAGCCAGTCACCACCGACGCTGACCAGACGAGGCGCAAAGCGATTGATGATTTCGATGTCCGCGTCGATCTGCTCAAGATCCGGCAGGAATTCGTATTGCGACGATCTATAGTAATGGGTCGGGTTCTGTTGGACTTCACTGACGCTGAGCAGCCTCGCCGACGATTTGTCGATGACTTTAATCAGAAACCGGGAATGGTAGAGATGTCGAAACGTGACGTCCTTCAATGCTTGGCTGAAAGCCTGCGCCGTTACCCAATCGCCACTGCAAAGACCAAGCCCCGAACGCTGCGATACCGTCCTCGCCCAGCTCTCCACTTCTTTATTGGAGTACGGGCTGCCGTAACGCTGAAGGAAGCCGCGATCCCCCAAATAAATGTCGGGGTGTTGCGTGTCAAAGCTATTCGGGGAAGGCATCAGCGGACAATCTCCAGCAAGTCGATGGTGGGATCAAGGTCAAGCCTGTGGTCTATCAGCACCAATGTATTCGTGGAGGATTGGCCATAATTTTGCAGTCGCGTGGCTGCATCGACTGCAGCTGAAACCGTCAGTGACAGAAACACTTCATCCAGCAACACCAGTTGGCTGCCGTCGGCCGGAAGGGCTTCCAGCCATTCCATCAAAGCCCCAACCACATCGTTAGTCTTGAAGATCAGCTCCATGACCGTCGGATTGAAGTACCAGGTCTGTAATGAGTGGTCTGGGATCAAAGAGTCTTGCGCCACACTCTGGACTTCGATCACCCCGGCAATGCCTTTCAGATAATCGCTCTTGCCCGTTCCCGAAGCGCCCCGGAGCAGTTGCAGGCCACTTCTTTGCATTGTCAGTGGGAGGTAACCCCGTCGGGCGCTGAAACCGCTGATATGAATAGTCTTGCCATTGATCCGAACAGGAACCTTGAGTTTGTTCGAACTGAAACTCAGCAATCGATCAACCGAAATGGACTGCGATTTGAACCCAGTAATGGCAAGAAAGACATTGGACAAGTCTGAGCGCACCAACAACAACGCAGTGACAGCCAGAACAAAACCGGCGCCGGACGCCTGATGAAATGCGCCAAGCATGACGATCAAGACAATGGCCATATCGCTGAGCAAGGTACAGCTGGCGGCACAAATGGTGCGCGCAATCACACTGATCATGCATGCCTCATAGAAATGGGCCAGGCCTTGCAGAACGACAGTTTGGCGAGTCTGAGCCAGCCACCCGCCAAGCTTTTCGAGCCCGCTGATGCCTGCACCGGAAAGAGAATGACTGCCCTGCGTCGACCTGATCAGGGCATCGAATCCGGCGACGGTTGCTAATCTCGAGCGGTACAACTCGTTCATTGACAGTCGATAGAGGCAAACCAGTGCGCCAGTAAAAACGCCAGCCAGCATCAACCCCGACAGACCAAAACCGAACCACAGAGCACCGATGCTGCACGTCAGCAACGCACCGACCCACGCCATGTCGTGGGCGTACCAGGCGATACGTTCAAATGCGGTAGTGACATCACGCGACACAACCTGCAGGTGGTTGGTTCTGCCTCCAGCGCGCGTATCCCGCAGTCCTTCCCTGAGTGCCTGCGCCATACGCGCGCGCAGTGACGACTCGATATAAAGGCCGGCACAGATACCTGTTGCGATGCCCGCAATGACATAGGCCAGTATCCAGCCTGCGCCTGGATCGTACTCCGGCAAGGTGAGGTTGCCTGCGTAGCTCATCATCACGGCGGGAACCAACAAAGCGATCACGCCCCAGACGGACCACTTCAGAAGTTGCACGAGGCCGAAATATCCGCTCGATGCAGTCGACTGATTTTTGGGTTTGGGGGCATCCATTGCGCCTCCCTGGTACTCGTCGCTGCGCCGACTATCGAGCGCCTTTGATGCCGTGGTGCAAAAACGTATATCTGCGAAGGCAGACAACGTATCTCTGACAGCTAGTGCCGCGGCGCTGTCCAGTGATGAAAGATCGTTATCGATCAATAAGCACCGACCTTGCAGACGGGCAAGAAAAACGCCCCGAATCAGTTGCAAGCGCAAGCGCTGGCCACTGGAAAGATTGCTGGCGTCGAGATCGATGTATTTGTCTGCGACCTCGCGGGGCGTCTTGCCCAATTCCGGCACGAGCCTGAAATGCGTCATGAGCGCATGGACTTGCGTGGTGTCTTCGGGCAGAACACCAGGAATCAGACCCAGGAGTGTGGAAGGCCAGACTGGCCAGTTCTCATCGAAAAGGATCTCATATCGAGAGTCAGCGACACCGGACCGGGCGGGTGACTCTGAGCAGCAGTCAACGAACAGTGTATCCAGTTCGTCAAGGGATCGACCGACCGTTTTATAGCTTAGGTAAGCTCTTGGCATGCCGAGCATCGCCGACAACAACGGGATGGCCAGCCAGAAAACAGCGCCTTCCCAGGACAACAGATAAGCCGTTGCACCGATACTCGCCAACAGGATAAAAGGCACAAGACGCCCGAAGCCAACGATGTAACTGTCTGCACCGCGCAACAACGTATCTCGATTGCGCAGGCACAGCTCTTCATTCAGGGTGCTGCCAATGCGCTGCTGCTCGCTTTGGTCGGCGAACTGTTTGAGCAACGGCCCATGTTGCAGCCACTGCGAGCACTGTTCCGTTCGCTTGGTCACCTTATCCATGATCTTGTTGTAGTTACGATCAGCAAGCCTGGAGAGTCCGTAGGAGACCGGAATGAACACAGCAATCATTCCGACTACGGCGAGTCCCACAGGGCCGTACATTGCCACCACGCCCAACGTGGCCAACAGCAAAAACGAAGGGATCGCAAACAGATTCAGCGAAGCACCCACTCCGTCCATCACCACGGTGAGGTCACGCGAAGCCAGCCTTTCCAGCACTGGCAGCGCTACGCTGGGTCTCACATGCATCGAAAGCAAATGACCGAAAATGTTACAGAACCGCAAGTTGAAGTATCGTTCGGCATTGATTTGCCCTACTACCACCAGAAATGAACAGCCCCCCAACATCAGCAAGATGACACCATCGCCCACCGCGAAGCTGTCAATACCTTGCCCGCCTACCAGACTCGACAATTTATAGATGAACAGCAGCGCAATGATGTACTGCGAGACGAGCAGCAGCAGGTAAGTCACCGTCGCGAGTGGCGAAAGCCTGAAGGCGACGCGCAGAATGCCGCCACGCAAACGGCAGACAGATGTACTGTCTGTTTGTGTAAACTTGATCGGCGGGGTGAAGCAGTACATCCACTTCATTGGATGGCTCTTTCGACATAGTCGCGATGAGGCGAGAGCGCTTGGACGGCCTGGTAGCAACGGTGAATTTTGCGAAAGTCGTATTCATCAATCGAACAGCCGCGATAGTGACAGTAACGCTGAACGATCCAGGCCAAATCCGGAGCGCACTTCATGTGCGGCAAGATGAAATTTGCCGCCGACATGACGTCGAACCAGACCGTACGCTGCAGCGACCAGGTTTCCAGATCGATGATMCGTACCCCCTCCAAACTGATTATGATGTGTTCCGGCTTTACGTCTCCGACACTCACCGGGTGTCGTTCAAGACCGGAACCGGCCTTTGCGCAACAGCATGAGTCAGGCTCGAACGCTTCCGAAGCCCTAGCCACGGTCAGATTTGAAACAGCGGCCTGATGCATCAAGGCGTAGGCCTGAATAATTCGATCCAGATCCCGGCGTGTCGCTTGCGCGGAACGTCCCGGAACGTGACTGAGCACAACTGCATGCAGCGTCGCATCGTGATGCAGAATTCGAGCAATTGGCCCGCCGCGGAACACCAGGTAGCCTTCGACTTCAGCCTGATAAAGCCGTTTCTCGAGATAGCGCTTGATCACAACCTGCTGTGCGGAGCCAGCGATGCGGCCCTTCCAGACTATCGATTTGCTCGACCCAGCGATTTGTTCAAGGGGCTGAAAAAGCCTCATTCCCGTCAGACTATCCAGCCACGTCTGAGTCTCTTGGGTGAGCTGATGTGCGCAAGCATCCGCCATCGGCTCGAGCGTTACGTTCCGAAAAACGCCTGCGCCACTCATACGCCGTTGACCAGAGAAAATTGATAACTGCGCCGAGCACGTTCCTCATCCACCTGCTCGCTGTAAAACTCAAGCCAAAATGCCAACGGGCTGTCATAGCGATCACAGACGTACCATTGGGATGCTGAGATGTTGATCAGTTCCCACACTTGCAACTCGCCCATGATCAACCGACTGAAATCCGCAAGGTCAACCCGAATGCCAAAGGGATACTGCTTGATCGCCGAGGCGCCCAGGCTTTCGACGCGGACAAACTCGACTCTGGAAACATCCAGGACAAAATCGATGCTTTGCGAGCCCTCTACCACTATTTGAATTACCAGCCTGCGGGCGCCCAATGGACGCCCGAGATAATGTGTCTGCGCCATGAGCACTTGGCCATAGGCCGTAATCGTCCATGTCCTGGCCATCGCGTCGAGATGAACCTTGAGTTCTTGCAGGCTGACTACTTCCCCTGCATTACGGGGGGGACTTTCTTGTTGCTCAGGTGGGTCATCCGTCAGGCTAATCCAGTGTGCGTTGTCACCCGGAAGCGCGGTGTTCACGTCGAAACTGTCGCCTGGCGCCAGCGCATACACCTTTCTGAGAAGCGACATCTGGCTCGCGATCTGCGCCAACTGACGGTTGCTCCACAAATGGTGGATTTTCTGCTTGGGATCGATGTAACCGTTACCGGCAATCAGCAACGTGACAGGCGCCTCAATTCTTCTCGAGGGCCGCGTCACGATCTCGTCCAATAACCTCAGCCCTGATATTCGGCCGTATTTCGGGTCCGCGACCGGCAACAGGTTGTCCAGCCCGATAGAACAACCATCAGCACTGGCCTGAAAGTTGTTGGTGACCACCATCACATTGGGCGGCGCAATGGTTCCGGCGTTGGCCTCGACATAGAAGCTGTCCGCTATTCGCGTGTCAGACTGAATGAACAGCGCCCGATCCCCGCTATCGCGAAGGTAGATTGATGCCACGCGATTGTCCCAGAACAATACATCCGTGCGCGGCATGTAAAAACGACAACGCAGCTCTCCGACTTCGAAATCCTGCTGGGTTTCAATGCAGAAAACGTGAAAACCACACTCTTGGAGCATTTCTCGCGCGACTAGGGGAAACAGTTCAGGCACATACACTCGGGTGCTGTTGAGTTTGTGCCGGTATACATTGTGCAAATGCGCTAGGGTCGCGGGGTGGAAGTGCTGCAGGTGCTCGGTCGTGAAGATGATCGCCTCCACTGCCGGCATCTGCGCGATCGACACCGTCCGTGAGGGGATTATCCGAAAACTGCAATGCGGGTCAGAGCCAAAGCCTTCCCCCAGTACCGGATCAATAAGCACATGTGTGCTGCCGGCGGTTACCGACCAGCTCTGATGGCCGATATTAATCAATTGCATGCCTTGACCTCCAGAGAGCCCATGGCACGGGTGATGATTTTGCCCAGCAATTGCGGGCTGCCGTTTTCACCGTAATAGCTGTAGAAAAATGGAATCAGCCCGTCAAAAATCCCGTGTTCGAACCAGGATTTGATCGAGACGCCCACAACGTCCCAGATCTGCGTATCACCCTCGGCCACGCCCATGAAGTCCACCAGCGGCATGCAGACACCGTAGGGATATTGCGCCATAAGTGCGTCGAGATTGGTCATTGGCTCGGCTTCGAATCTGCCACTGCACATGTCCAATGCATAACTGTGGCGCAGACCAAGCGCCTGCGATAAGAAACTGAAAACTATCCGGCGCTGGCCAAGCTTCTTGCCGCGGTAATGCGACATCTGCAAAGCCTTGCGACCGGTGATAAACAACATCAGGCTTTTCGCCAACCGATCGAGCTCGTCCTGACAACGGCGCAGTGTTTCGAAGTACTGCGCGGGTGAGTCGAAATCGGGTAACACCGAGGTGGCGACCTCGATGCAGCGCTTGCTGTCGATAAAGGTTTCCAGCTCCTCGATCAACAACTTGTGTTGAAGGTGATTGACCTTGATCCAGTCAATTGATTGGCTGACCGGGTCCGGCGCATCGAGCTCGATGTTTTCGCCGGGCAGAAGACCAATGACGTTGACGTCCAGGCTGAGCTGATTGGCCACCTGGCTGAGCATCGGCTGTTCGGAAAAGGGAAACGCGGCAAAACCGTCGAAACGCTTTATGAATCCGCCTCCGCACATGGCGATGTGTTCGGGTTGCGCAGGAAAGTCCTCCAGATAGGTAGTCAGCACCGAATTCAGTACACCAAGCCCTAGCGGGCCGGTCTTTCGATTGCTGTTCGGAGCATTTTTCGCCCAGTTTCCAGCGATTGAAAAGCCCCCGGTGGCGACACCCGCGAATTGTTGGAAACAATGATCAGCTTCGGCGGCGCCACTTTTTCTTCGACGATATCGTTCTTGAACAGCTCCGACACCAGCGCATCCACCGCGATGAACACACCAGTCACAGGCCCCGCGGCCTCTTGCAGGTGAATCTGCGTGACCCGACTTTCCCAGAACGCAGTCTTCGGATCCGCCGGATAGAACTTCAGGCTCAAGTCCTTGACCACCAACGGTTCGGTGCTGTCGATTTCCGTCAGGCGGAAACCCAGGTCACGAATGCACTGCTTGACCGGTTCCACGATCGTCGCCCCCACCACAAACTGCGCGCTGCGCGGCAACAAATTAAGGGACTGAATATCAAAATGGTCGGAATGCTCGTGGCTCAGAAAAATCAGGTCAACATCCGCGAGGGCGCGATGATCTACGGATCTGGGAGGATAGATGTCGATGCGATACTGATCGACCAGACCAAAATCCTCACACAGCAGAGGGTCGATGAGGATTTTCGTAGCACCGTGCTCAATCAGCCACGTTTGATGGCCAATAAAAGTTGCCCGCATACATCGTTCCTCTCTTAGAGACGATATGACCTTGTGAATAAAAGCGTAATTCTGGAAAAGCAGGAAAATCCCTTCCCGCTTTTCGTTCAATGTCACTCAGCGGTGATAGGCACAGCTTTGTGCTTTGGTTTCCGAGACTTTTACTCGGGACTTTTTGATGGTTTCACGTAGCGCCTGAAGTTCTTCCTTGGTGAAGATTTCCTGGGCTTGTGGGGAGGACTGCGCAGTGGTGGTTTTAGTCATGACAGTTTCCTTGTCGATGTTGCGATGAATGATGGCCAGCGAACGCATCCCGGTTCGCTGTTTCGAATAAATAGCGCCGATCTCTTTCATTGTGCAAATTAGAAATGCGAGGAAACGCACTACAGCGTCCTACACCGCGGGCCGTAGGACCACGCTAACTCATTGATATTTCGGAAAACTTAATTAATCACTGACTGCTGTTTTGAGTAATTACGAAACAACGTGAAATATTTTTCTAAACCGCTCCATCTGCTTGTCTGCTCCCGGTGCTACATCCTTATGTAATTTTGTATTAGTGGGTTCCTGTCTTCAGTGCTAAAGGCGACACCCTTAAATTCGAACTTGATATGGACAGTTGAAAATCAACCAGGTTTTTCGCAGCATGCTGGAACGGCTGCGTCATCATTTGCGTCCATCGCGAGCACGCTCGCTCCTACAGCGTTTTCAGCAGTTCTGAGCCTTGGTTTGCCCTAGGATCTGATGCTTTTTTTGTCATGTAATGCTTGCTATACATCAGCCATCGACAAGCCCTTCGGGCATTAGGCCAGTGTGTGAACGCCCCTTGCAGCGCTCATCTAGACTTAATGATAGTCGTAGACAGAACCAAACACGTCGCTCTGGTGCAGCCGATTCAAGGGCCGCGTGGCAATCTGGCTTTTATGCCCCTTTAGAGGTGCGGCGAAGACCGTGCCGGGCGCAACAAGATGCCCGCTCAGGGTGCCCTGGCCGACGGTCTGTAGATGCCACGATACCGTGACGTGGCGTGAATGCCGCAGCCGACACTTTCGGACAACCGACAACCACCTGGTTTGTCCGTGACTGTGAGGATTGCTGAATGCCTGATGAGATGTTGCACCTGCCTGTGGTCAACAGTCTGCTGGAGCGCCACAAGGGCTCTGCGGGTGCGCTGTTGCCCATTCTTCATGATATTCAGGAGAGCATCGGTTACATCCCCGATGTCGCCGTCCCCGAGATTGCCCATGCCCTCAACCTGAGTCAGGCCGAGGTTCGCGGGGTGATCAGTTTTTACCATGACTTCCGTACCGCACCGCCCGCGCGGCATATCCTGCGGTTGTGCCGGGCCGAGTCCTGCCAGAGCCGCGGTGCCGAGCAGTTGGCCGCGCAGTTGCGCGAGCGCCTGCAACTGGACGATCACGGCAGCAGCGCCGATGGCAGCATCAGTTTGCGTCCGGTGTATTGCCTTGGTGCTTGTGCCTGTTCGCCCGCTCTGGAGCTGGATGGCCGGGTGCATGCGCGGCTCAGTGCCGAGCGGCTGGATGCCCTGCTCGACGCTTGCCGGGAGGACGCATGATGCCGACGCTCTATCTGCCTTGTGATTCTCTTGCCCGTGCCGTGGGTGCCGATGAGGTCGCTGTGGCCCTGATCACTCAGGCCCGGGAACGCAATCTGCCGCTGGAGCTGCAGCGCACCAGTTCGCGCGGTCTGTATTGGCTGGAACCGCTGCTGGAAGTGGACAGCCCGCAAGGTCGTATCGGCTTCGGTCCGCTGACGGCGGCCGATGTGCCGTCGGTGCTTGATGCGCTGCAAGGCGAGCCATCCACGCATCCGCTGGCCTTGGGCCTGGTGGAAGAATTGTCTTATCTGAAGTCTCAACAACGCCTGTTGTTCGCCCGCGCTGGCATTACCCAGCCGCTGTCGCTGGAGGATTACCGGGCCCACGGCGGTTTCGAGGGTTTGACCCAGGCCATCGCCATTGGCGGCGAGCAGACCGCGACGGCAGTGTTCGATTCCGGCCTGCGTGGCCGTGGCGGCGCAGCCTTCCCCGCCGGGATTAAATGGCGCACGGTGCGTGGCACTCAGGCTGCGCAGAAGTACATTGTGTGCAACGCCGACGAAGGCGACTCCGGTACCTTTGCCGACCGCATGTTGATGGAAGGCGACCCCTTCCTGCTGATCGAAGGCATGGCGATTGCCGGCATTACCGTCGGCGCCACCTACGGCTACATCTATGTGCGCTCGGAATATCCGGATGCCGTGGCCACGCTGCGTGCAGCGTTGAACATCGCCCGAGATGCCGGTTACCTGGGCGCCGATGTCGGCGGCAGCGGCCAGGCCTTCGACATGGAAGTGCGCGTCGGTGCCGGTGCCTACATCTGCGGTGAAGAAACCGCGCTGCTGGACTCCCTCGAAGGCAAGCGCGGGATCGTTCGCGCCAAGCCACCGATTCCGGCGTTGCAGGGGTTGTTCGGCCTGCCGACGCTGGTGCACAACGTGCTGACCTTGGCCTCGGTGCCGCTGATTCTGGCCAAGGGTGCGCAGTTTTATCGCGATTACGGCATGGGTCGCTCGCTGGGCACCATGCCCTTCCAGTTGGCGGGCAATGTTCGTCGCGGCGGTCTGGTGGAACGGGCCTTTGGCCTGACCTTGCGGGAGCTGGTGGAAGATTACGGCGGCGGCACTGCCAGTGGCCGGCCGTTGAAGGCGGCACAGGTGGGCGGCCCGCTTGGCGCCTGGGTGCCACCTTCGCAATTCGACACGCCGCTGGATTACGAAGCCTTTATGGCCATCGGCGCGATGCTCGGTCACGGTGGTGTGGTGGTGGCTGACGACACCCTGGACATGGCCCGCATGGCACGCTTCGCCATGCAGTTCTGCGCCGAGGAATCCTGTGGCAAATGCACGCCTTGTCGTATCGGTTCGACCCGTGGCGTCGAGGTGATCGACCGCCTGCTGGCCGCGCCAGACCAAAACAGTCGTGATGAGCAGGTGATCATCCTCAAGGACCTGTGCGACACCCTGCAATACGGTTCGCTGTGCGCGTTGGGCGGCATGACGTCTTATCCCGTGGCCAGCGCCCTCAAGCACTTCCCCGCTGACTTCGGTCTGCAAGCCTCGGAGGCCGAGCAATGATCACTCTCTTCGACCCGAAAACCGATATCGACCTCGGTACGCCGGCCCGCGACAGTCAGGTACAAGTCACCCTGAACATCGACGGCCGCAGCATCAGCGTGCCCGAAGGCACCTCGGTGATGCACGCCGCCGCGTTGCTGGGCACCACCATTCCCAAACTCTGTGCCACCGACAGCCTGGAACCTTTTGGCTCTTGCCGCATGTGCCTGGTGGAGATCGACGGCATGCGCGGTTATCCGGCGTCCTGCACCACGCCGGTCAGCGAAGGCATGAGCGTGCACACCCAGACGCCCAAGCTCGCGACCCTGCGCCGTAACGTCATGGAGCTGTACATCTCCGATCACCCGCTGGACTGCCTGACCTGCTCGGCCAACGGCAACTGCGAGCTGCAAACCGTGGCCGGTCAGGTCGGCCTGCGGGAAGTGCGTTATGGCTATGAAGGCGAGAACCATCTGGCCGACGTCAAGGACACCTCCAACCCCTATTTCGACTACGACCCGAGCAAGTGCATCGTCTGCAACCGCTGCGTGCGCGCCTGCGAAGAAACCCAGGGCACCTTTGCCCTGACCATTACCGGACGCGGTTTCGAATCCCGTGTGGCGGCAGCTGGTGGCGAGAACTTCCTCGACTCCGAATGCGTGTCCTGCGGCGCCTGTGTGCAGGCCTGCCCCACCGCGACCCTGATGGAAAAAAGCGTGGTCGAACTGGGGCAACCCGAACGCAGCGTAATCACCACTTGCGCCTATTGCGGCGTAGGCTGCTCGTTCCGTGCCGAGATGAAAGGCGACCAACTGGTGCGCATGGTTCCGGACAAGAACGGCCAGGCCAACCACGGCCACTCCTGCGTCAAGGGGCGCTTCGCCTGGGGCTACGCCACCCACCCGGATCGCATCACCAAGCCGATGATCCGCAAGCACATCAGCGACCCGTGGCAGGAAGTCAGTTGGGATGAAGCGGTGACCTACGCCGCCAGCGAATTCCGCCGCCTGCAGCAAAAATATGGTCGCGACTCCATTGGCGGCATCACCTCCAGCCGCTGCACCAACGAAGAAACCTACCTGGTGCAAAAACTGGTGCGCGCCGCCTTCGGCAACAACAACGTCGACACCTGCGCGCGGGTCTGCCACTCGCCGACCGGTTATGGCCTGAAGCAAACGTTGGGCGAGTCCGCCGGCACCCAGAGTTTCGACTCGGTGATGCAGGCCGACGTGATCCTGGTGATGGGCGCCAACCCCAGCGACGCCCACCCGGTGTTCGCCTCCCAGCTCAAACGCCGCTTGCGTGAAGGCGCGCGGCTGATCGTCATCGACCCTCGACGCATTGATCTGGTGGATACGGTGCATGCCCGCGCCGAGTATCACCTGGCCCTGCGCCCCGGCACCAACGTCGCCATGCTCAACGCCTTGGCTCATGTGATTGTCACTGAAGGACTGCTCAACCAGGCCTTTATCGACGCCCGTTGCGAGGGTAGCGATTTCGCGATCTGGAGTGAGTTTGTCAGCCGTGCGGAAAACTCGCCGGAAGCCCTTGGCCCTGTCTGCGGTGTACCCGCTGCCGACATCCGTGCCGCTGCGCGCCTGTATGCCACCGGTGGCAATGCGGCGATCTACTATGGCCTGGGTGTCACCGAGCACAGCCAGGGCAGTACTTCGGTGATGGGCATCGCCAACCTGGCCATGGCCACCGGCAACATCGGCCGCGAAGGCGTGGGCGTGAACCCGCTGCGTGGACAGAACAACGTCCAGGGCTCCTGCGACATGGGCTCCTTCCCCCATGAGCTGCCCGGCTACCGGCACGTCTCCAACGAGGTGGTACGAGCGCAGTTCGAACAGGCCTGGAACGTCACCCTGCAACCCGACCCGGGCCTGCGTATCCCCAACATGTTCGAGGCAGCCTTGGGTGGCAGCTTCAAGGGCCTGTATTGCCAGGGCGAAGACATCGCCCAGAGCGACCCCAATACCCAGCACGTCACCGCGGCTCTGTCGGCCATGGAATGCATAGTGGTGCAGGACATTTTCCTCAACGAAACCGCCAAGTTCGCCCACGTGTTCCTGCCGGGCTGCTCGTTCCTGGAAAAAGACGGCACCTTCACCAACGCTGAACGACGCATTTCCCGGGTGCGCAAGGTCATGGAGCCGCTGGGCGGCAAGGCCGACTGGGAAGGCACCGTAGCCCTGGCCAATGCCCTGGGTTACCCGATGAATTACCAGCACCCGTCGCAAATCATGGATGAAATCGCCAGCCTGACGCCGACTTTCACCAACGTCAGCTACGCGGAACTTGAGCGCCATGGCAGCCTGCAATGGCCGTGCAACGCCGAGGCACCGGACGGCACGCCGACCATGCACATCGAAGAATTCGTGCGTGGCAAGGGGCGCTTCATGCTCACCGGCTACGTGCCGACCGAGGAGAAGGTCAACAGTCGCTATCCGCTGCTGCTGACCACCGGGCGCATCCTCAGCCAGTACAACGTCGGCGCCCAGACCCGGCGTACCGATAACGTCGCCTGGCATGACGAAGACCGCCTGGAAATCCACCCGAGCGACGCCGAGAGCCGTGGCATCAACGAAGGTGACTGGGTCGGCATCGGCAGCCGCGCCGGGCAGACCGTGCTGCGTGCGCGGATTACCGAACGGGTCGCCCCGGGCGTGGTGTACACCACCTTCCACTTCCCGGAGTCGGGGGCCAACGTCATCACCACCGACAACTCCGACTGGGCCACCAACTGTCCGGAGTACAAGGTCACGGCCGTGGAGGTCAGCCGCGTTTATCACCCTTCGGAGTGGCAGAAGCGCTTCCAGGAATTCAGCGACGAACAACAGCGCCTGCTTGACGCTCGTCGCCAGGAACGCGGGACCAAAGCCGAGGTGCGCCGATGAGTACGGACAACCTGATCAAGATGGCCAACCAGATCGCCCAGTACTTTGCCAGCCAGCCGGACCAGCAACAGGCGGTGCTCAGCGTGCGCAATCATATACAGATGTACTGGGCGCCCAGCATGCGCAAGGAATTGCTGGCCTGGCAGACGGAGCATCAAGGGGCGGATTTGCACCCGCTGGTGCAGGCGGCGGTGACTGGGGCGGGTTGGGAGGCTTAGTCTTGGACGATCCCGACCGAACAGCTAAACAACTGTAGGAGCGAGCCTGCTCGCGATAGCGGTGTATCAGCCAGCACAAATGCTGAATGTTACGCAGCCATCGCGAGCAGGCTCGCTCCTACAGGGGGATTTGTGTTGTGGTTGGGATTTGCCCTACTCATCCCCCTTCCGCGCCGCCGTCACGGTCACTTCAATCGCCCGCACACTGATCGCCGCGAACGTCGCGGTCATCAGTACGCCGTTGAAACCCAGCAACACTGCCAGCACTCGCGAGACGCCCAATTTGGGCACCAGTTCTCCATAGCCGATGGTCAAGCCAGTCACGAAGGCGAAGTAGACACCGTCATCCGGGCTCCATCCTTCCAGTTGGGCGATGATGAGGCCGAACGCAATGATCACTATCAGCAGTATCGAGAAGATCGGCCACACCACTTTGAAATAGAACCAGACGGCTTTGTAGAACTCGTGGCGGACGTTTGATGCACGGGTGAAGTTCATGTCGCGGGCTTCCTGGGGTTTGGCTGGCCGGCATTTAAATACACGGCGGTTCAATACCCCGTTCAGCTTGGCACAAGCGCTGAAAACCGCGACCGACGGGGCGTTATCTTTGGCGAGGACTATGACAAAGATGACGCCCCGCAAACTATCCAGAAACCGCCTGGTGACGGTGGATTCTTGTAGGAGCGAGCCTGCTCGCGATGGTCGTTAACGATTACGCGTGTTTACTGGTTAAACGCGGCGCTCTCCAGTCCATCGCGAGCAAGCTCGCTCCTACAACAACAGCAGCAGTGGCAGGTTTATCCCTCAGTTCGCTTCAGTTTCCCGGATCAGCTTCTTGTTGATCTTGCCGACGCTGGTCTTGGGGATTTCGGTCACGAACTTGAACTGCTTGGGGATCGCCCATTTGTTGATGCGCCCGCCGTCGACGAAGGCTTGCAAATGCACCTCCAGGATCTTGCGGTCGAGGTATTGCCCCGGTTCGCAGACGACCATGGCCATGGGCCGTTCGCCCCATTGTTCGTCGGCAATGCCCACGACGGCGACGGACATCACGCCCGGGTGTTCGCTGATCAGGCTCTCCAGTTCCAGTGAGCTGATCCACTCGCCACCGGTCTTGATCACGTCCTTGATGCGGTCCTTGATTTCCACGCCGCCCAGTGGGTCGATCGAGGCCATGTCTCCGGTGTGCAACCAGCCGTTGTGCCACAGCTCCGCACCTTTGTCCGGGGCTTTCAGATAGCCTTGGGTCAGCCACGGCGCGCGCACCACGATCTCGCCCAGGGACTCGCCGTCATGGGCCACGTCATTGCCGTCGGCGTCGATGATCTTCAGGTCGACCATCGGCACCGGCGTGCCGGTCTTGATGCGGATCGGCAGTTGCGCTTCGGCGGACAGTTGCAGGTCTTCATCACGCAGGTACGTCAGGCACAGCAACGGACAGGTCTCGGACATGCCGTAGCCGGCGTGTACCACCATGCCTTTGGCATTGGCTTCGCTGGCAACGCCCAGGGTCAGCGCGCTGCCGCCCAGAAGCATTTTCCAGCCATCGAAGCGGGTCGCCTTGCCTTCTTCACAGTTGAGGATCATCTGCAAAATAGTCGGCACGCAGTGGGAGAACGTCACCTTCTCTTCGCGGTACAACCTGACCAGGCTGTTGGGCTCGTAGCGGCCGGGGTAGACCTGCTTGATACCCATCAGGGTCGCGACATACGGCACGCCCCACGCATGCACGTGGAACATCGGCGTGATCGGCATGTACACGTCATCGGAACGCAGCAGCGGCTGGCCCTGATAGGCGCCCAGGGTGCCGACGGCATTCAGGGTGTGCAGGACCAGTTGGCGGTGCGTGAAGTACACGCCTTTCGGGTCGCCGGTGGTGCCGGTGGTGTAGAACAGCGTGGCGACCGAGTTCTCGTCGAAATCGGGGAAATCGTACTGGTCCGGGGCCAGGGACAGCAGGTGTTCGTATTCGCCCAGCACCGGCAGCGAGGTCGTGGTCGCTTCATCGTCGGTGAGTTGCAGGTAGCCTTTTACGGTTTCCAGCCGTCCGTGGATCTGCTCGACCAGGGGCAGGAAATCATCATGCACCAGCACCAGGTCATCCTCGGCGTGGTTCATGGTGAACAGCACCTGCTCCGGCGACAGGCGAATGTTCACAGTGTGCAGCACCGCGCCGATCATCGGCACGGCGAAGAAGCACTCCAGGTAACGGTGGCTGTCCCAGTCGAGCAGCGCCACAGTGTCACCGGCCTTGACCCCGGCCGCCGTCAGCGCATTGGCCAGGCGGCGAATACGCTTGTTGAGGGTCTGGTAGCTGTAACGCAGCTTGTCGGCGTAGACGATTTCCCGACCCGGCTGGTAGCGCACGCCGGACAGCAGCAATTGCTTGATCAGCAAGGGATAGGCATAAGCGCCGTCGGCGGGCGGGATTATTTTTGTCGCCATCATGATTAAGGTTCCTTGTCCTTTCGATCAGAACTGATCGGCTTGCAGCTCGTAAAGGCAGTCGCTGCCGGCCTTGGCCGATGCGCTCAACGAGTGGATACGCGGCAGTAACCGGGCGAAATAGAAACGCGCGGTGGCCAGTTTGCTGATGTAGAAATCGTCTTCGGCATCGCCGCTCATGACGACCTTGGCCATGCGTGCCCACATGTAGGCGTACGCGGTGTAGCCGAACACGTGCAGGTACTCGACCGAGGCCGCGCCGATTTCGTTCGGGTTGTTTTGTGCCCGGTCCAGCAGCCACGCGGTCAGGTCGTCGAGGGTGTCGACGGCGGCGTTCAACGGCTGGGTGAACTCGCCGAGGTCCGTGCAGGCAGTGGCCGTGAAACTGCGGATTTCCGAGGCGAACAAGCGGTAGAGCGCCCCGCCGCTACCCACGATCTTGCGCCCGGCCAAGTCCAGGGACTGGATGCCGTTGGTGCCTTCGTAGATCTGGGTGATGCGCACGTCGCGCACCAGTTGCTCCTGGCCCCACTCACGGATGTAGCCGTGGCCGCCGAAGATCTGCTGGCCATGGATGGTCGTCTCCAGGCCCATGTCGGTAAGAAATGCCTTCGCCACCGGGGTCAGCAGCGATACCAGATCCTGCGCGCGTTGGCGTGTCGGTGCGTCTTCGCTGTACTTGGCGATGTCCAGTTGCAGGGCCACGTAACTTGAGAACGCACGGCCGCCTTCGTTCAAGGCTTTCATGGTCAACAACATGCGGCGCACGTCGGGGTGGACGATGATCGGGTCGGCAGCTTTGTCCTTGTGCTGCGCACCGGTTGGTGCACGGCTTTGCAGGCGGTCACGGGCGTATGCAACGGCGTTCTGGTACGAACGCTCACCCTGCGCCAGGCCCTGGATGCCCACGCCCAGACGCTCGTAGTTCATCATGGTGAACATGGCCGCCAGGCCTTTGTTCGGTGCGTCGACGATCCAGCCGGTGGCGCCGTCGAAGTTCATCACGCAGGTGGCGGAGGCCTTGATGCCCATCTTGTGTTCGATGGAGCCGCAGGACAGCGCGTTGTTTTCACCCAGCGAACCGTCGGCGTTGACCAGCACCTTGGGCACCAGGAACAGCGAGATGCCTTTCGGCCCGGCCGGTGCATCGGGCAGGCGAGCCAGCACCAAATGGATGATGTTTTCGGTCAGATCGTGTTCGCCACCGGTGATGAAAATCTTGCTGCCGCTGACCTTGTAGCTGCCATCGGCCTGGGGTTCGGCCTTGGTGCGGATCAGGCCCAGGTCGGTACCGGAATGGGCTTCGGTCAGGCACATCGAACCGGTCCAGGTGCCGGCGTACATGTTCGGCAAGTAAGCCGCTTTCAGTTCTTCGCTGGCGTGGGCCTTGATCGACAGGCAGGCGCCGGCGGTCAGCATCGGGTACAGGCCGAACGACAGACTGGCCGAGTTGACCATCTCTTCGACCTGCGCCGAAATCGCCTTGGGCATGCCCATGCCGCCGTACTGCGGATCACCGCCGACACCCACCCAACCGCCTTCGGCGAAGGCTTGATAGGCCTGGGCAAAACCGTCCGGGGCGGTGACCGCGCCGTCGTTCCAGGTGCAGCCCTGTTCGTCGCTGGCGCGGTTCAGTGGCGCGATCACTTCGCCGCTGATCTTGCCGGCCTCTTCGAGGATGGCGGCGGCGGTTTCCTCATCGATCACCTCGGCCAGGCCGGGCAATTGTGCCCAGAGCCGGGACACCTGGAAAACCTCGTTGAGTACGAAGCGCATGTCGCGCAGGGGAGCTTTGTAATCAGACATCTTGGCTTACTCGGAAGTGGTCACGGCATGGGGCATGCCGGGACGTTCAGTGGATTCAGCGTTTTCGGTTACCGCGACAGAACCGGGCTGAGGGGCCCGTTCGCGCAGCAGGAACCAGGACAGGGCCGGAATCAGGATCAGCGCGCCGAGCATGTTCCACAGGAACATGAAGGTCAGCAGGATGCCCATGTCGGCCTGGAACTTGATCGGCGACCACACCCAGCACACCACGCCGGCGGCAAGGGTGATGCCCACCAGCCCGACCACTCTGCCTGTGAACGACACGGCATTGCGGTAAGCCTGGGACAACGGCAAGCCCTGGCGCTGGAAGTGCAACTGCACGCTGAGCAGGTACAAGGCGTAGTCGACGCCGATGCCCACGCCGAGGGCGATCACCGGCAGGGTCGCGACTTTCACGCCGATGCCCATGGCCACCATCAAGGCTTCGCAGAGGATCGAGGTCAGCACCAGCGGCAACAGCGCCACCAGCGTGGCGCGCCAGCTGCGGAAGGTGATCAGGCAGAACAGCGTCACCGCCGCGTAGACGTAAAGCAGCATGGTGCGGTTGGCTTCGCGCACCACGATGTTGGTCGCGGCTTCAATACCGGCAGTACCGGCGGCGAGCAGGAACTGGCGATCCGCGGTGCTGTTTTCCCTGGCGAACTTGTCGGCAATCGCCACCACCGCATCCAGGGTTTCGGCCTTGTGATCCTTGAGGAAGGTGATCACCGGCATCAACGAACAATCGGTGTTGAACAGTTCCGGCGAGTTGACCGAGGCTTGCTGGGCGGCGTAGTTGAGCACGTCCTGGTTGCGCTGGATGCTGTTGAGCTTAGGGTTGCCTTCATAAGTGCCGGCGGTGATCTGCCGTACCGCGTTGACCAGCGAAGCCGTGGCCTGCACACCCGGATACTGTTGCAGCTCCCAGGCCAGGCGGTCGGCGAGGACCAGGGTCTGGTAGTTCAGGCAGCCTTCCGGCGCGGTCTTGATCATCACCGCGAACAGGTCGCTGGACAGCGCGTAATGCTGGGTGATGTAGGCGTTGTCGCGGTTGTAGCGCGAGTCGGCGCGCAGCTCCGGCGCCCCGCTGTCCAGGTCGCCGATTTTCAGGTTCAAGCTGACCACGTAGCCGCCAATGCCCATCAAGATGGCGACCAGCACGGCACCGGTGGCCCACTTGGCGGTGGTGAAGCGATCGAGCGCGTCCCACAGTCTGCCGAAGCCTTTGTGCTTCTCTGCGCGGTTGTCGATTTTCAGCGCACGCTCGGCGGCCTTGGCGCCGACTCCGACGTAGGACAGCGCCACCGGCATCAGCAACAGCGAGGTGAAGATCAGTACAGCGACACCGATGCTGGCGGTGATTGCCAGGTCCTGGATCACCGGGATGTCGATCAGCATCAACACCGCAAAACCCACCGCGTCAGCGAGCAACGCGGTAACCCCGGCGATGAACAGACGGCGGAAGGTGTAGCGCGCAGCGATCAGCTTGTGGGTGCCACGGGCGATGTCCTGCATGATGCCGTTCATCTTCTGCGCCGCGTGGGACACGCCGATGGCGAAGATCAGAAACGGCACCAGCACCGAGTACGGATCGATGGCGTAGCCGAGCCAGGCGACGATGCCCAGCTGCCAGACCACCGCGATCAGCGAGCAGCCGACCACCAGCAGGGTGCTGCGCACGCAACGGGTGTAGGCGTAGATGATGATCAGCGAAGTGGCCACGGCCAGGCCGAAGAACATCATCACCTGGATCAGGCCGTCGATCAGGTCGCCCATGAGCTTGGCGAAGCCGATTACCCGGACCTTGTAATGGCCGGTGCCTTCGACCCCGGATTTACGCGCAGCGCTGTCACCGACGTATTCGATCTTGTCGCGCAACTGCTCTTCGAGCATCTGCGAAAAAGCGTGGTAGTTGATGCGTTGGCCACCGGCCGCGGCTTTGTCCATCAGCGGCACGATCAGCATGGTCGACTTGAAGTCGCTGGCCACCAGGCTGCCAACGATGCCGGCGCGGGAGATGTTCTGGCGCAGCTGCTCAATATCGGAGGGCGAGCCCTGATAACTGTCGGGCATCACCGGGCCACCCTGGAAGCCGTCCTCGGTGACCTCAGTCCAGCGCACCGCCGGGCTCCACAGCGACTTCATCCACGCGCGGTCGACGCCTTCGGTGAGGAACAACTGGTCGTTAACCCGCTTGAGCACGTCGAGATATTCGGGATCGAAAATATCGCCCTGGGTGTTTTCGACCACCACCCGCACCGAGTTGCCCAGACCACGCAGCGAGTGGCGGTTTTCCAGGAAGTTCTGGATGTAGGGTTGGCTCTGCGGAATCATTTTTTCGAAGCTTGGGCGCAACTCCAGGCGAGTCACGGCCATGAAGCCCAGCACCACGGTGGCGAGCGCCATCAGCAGCATGAACAGCGGGCGGTAGTTGAACACCAGCCGCTCGAGGAGGTTGCCGGAGCGCTGGTCGAAATCCCGCAGTTCGCGGATCACCGGCATGGCGTCTTGTTTGATATTGCCCATGTCTGGGTTCTCGCTCTTAGGGTTCGAGGGCTGGGTCGGCGGACAGCGTCCGGGCACCACGGCTGCCGGCCAGCACCAAGGCGCCATCGGCGGACTGGGCGGCACCGGCGACCGGGGTCGGTGCCGGTTGCCGCACCAGATGCAACTGCGCACCCGTCCCCTGGCTGACCAGCATCTGCCCGCCCTGGGTGAACAAGCGATAGTTGCCACGGGCATCGATCAGGCCCGCGGTGATGCTGACGTGCAGGCCGCTGTCCAGCGCAGTCCAGCTCTGGCCGCCGTCGGTGCTGCGCAGCACGTTGCCGCGCAGGCCGTAGATCAGCACTTCGCCAGGCTTGCCGAGCACGCCGAAGAAGCTGCCTTGATAAGGCGTCGGCATGGCATTGAAGCGTTGGGCGCTGTCGTCCCACTTGAGCAACAGGCCTTGCTCGCCAGCGATGTACACACTGTCACCGGTGGAGGCGATGGCGTTGAGGTGGAAACCTTGCGGGTTGTCAGTGCGGTCCTGGAATGGCGTCCAGGTCAGGCCACCATCGTCGGTGCGCAGGATCAGGTTGAATACGCCGACCACATAGCCGGTTTTGTCGTTGGCGAACCAGACGTCGAGCAGCGGTTTGTCCGCGCCCTGATCGGCTAGTCGTTGGCCTTCCATAGCCAACTGGGGCCATTGCTCATTGCCCGGTTCGGCGCTGGCCAGCGCCGTGTAATGCTTGACCAGCAAGGCGCCGATCTGGCGACCGTCGAGTTGCTTGTGCCAGGTCGCACCGGCGTCAATGCTGTGCAGCACTACGCCGTCATTACCCACCGCCCAGCCCTGGGTGGTGGTCGGAAAATTCACCGCAGTGAGATCGGCACTGACCGGCACGGCGGCCTGCTGCCAATGCTTGCCGGCATCATCGGAAAACAGAATATGGCCACGCTGGCCGACGGCGATCACGCGCCCGCCGGCGCGGGCCATGCCGGACAAAGGGCTGTTGATCGCCAAGGCGCTGACCCTGGCGGGCAGGTCCAGCACATCGACGTAATTGGCCGCCTGGGCGATGCCGTGCGACAGGCCGAGCACGACACCAAACGCCAGCCGCAAAATATTATTTTTATACGAACACATACTGCGTCCTCATCGGAAAACCGCGCCACACCTCGCGCCGTGCAGCTCATGAGGGAGCGAGCCTGCTCGCGATGGACGTTAACGATGACGCGTGCTTTCTGGATGCCCGCGTCGCCCTCTGGTCCATCGCGAGCAGGCTCGCTCCCACAGTGGATCATGCGAGCGTTTGCTTGCGGTTGGCTTAGCGAATGCCGGCGCCGGCCAGGGATTCCGAAGACCACTGCGCCTTGGAGAGCGGCTCGATGTACTTAATGCCGCCGTAAGGGCCGACTACACCGTTGATGTTGTACGAACCACCGACCAGGTCGTAGATCATGAAGGGCGTCGAATCCGGAACCTGCTTGTCGTAGCTCTGGCTCAGGAAGGCAAACGAACCACGATAGAGCTGACCACGGGCGTCATATTGATCCGAGGCCAGAGCGGTCCAGCTGTCTTCGTCGAGGTAGAAGCGGCGCTTGGCGTAGATGTGACGGGCACCGGCCTTGAGGTTGCCTTCGACGACCCATACACGGTGTTTCTCCCAGCGCACGAAGTCCGGTGCCAGGTGATTGGCCGTGGTCAGCGACTTCGGATCCTGCACGTAGGTCAGCTTGTAGGTGTTGTAGGGCACGATCATTTCCTGCTTGCCGACCAGTTTCCAGTCGTAGCGATCCAGTGCACCGTTGAACACGAACACGTCATCGTAGGTGCCCGCACCGGCGGTACCCGGGTTAGGCGTGTCGTAGGCCAGGCTCGGCGCCAGTTTCACTCGACGCTGGCCCGGCAGGTATTGCCAGGCGCGACGCGGCTGCTGCAACGGGTTGGCGGCGTCCTTGAGCATGATCGCCTCACCGGCCCGGCGCGCAGGGCCGGTGTACGCCAGCTTCATCTGGTAGTACACGTCGGCGCTGCTGATCGGCTGCGAGAGGTTTTCATAGATCGGGTAGGAGATGTTCGCTTGCCCGGTAGTCGCCAGGCTAGGAACGCCCGCGGAGTCAACGTTCCAGGAGTCGTACTTGGAGCTGATGCTGACGCCTTGGTAGCGCAACAGGAAGTTCCACATCGCTTCGTTGCCCGTCTGCGGAATCGGGAACGGAATGCCCGGCAGCACGTTGTCGATGGCCAGGCCACCTTCCAGGGATTTGGCGCCGCTGGCGTTCTTCACGCCGTTATCCAGAATCGCTTGAGGCAGCGAAACGGTGCGATGCGTCGGGAACACGTCGACACGGAACGTCGGGAAACGCTTGGCCAGTTCTACCGTGGTCGCCGTGAGCAGGCCCTTGTACTGATCGACGTTCTTGCCGTCGATCACCAGCAGCGGCTTTTCACTGGCAAACGGATCCGGGCGCATGCTGTCGCCGGCCTTGAAGCTCGCCGGCGCAGTGGTCAAGCCACCGTTATAGGCAGGAATGGAACCATCAGCGTTCCCGGCTTTTTCAGCCCCTGCCTGTGTCAGGCTGGTGCCCAGTTTGGCAGCTTCCTGGGTTGAAACAGCGGCCTGTGCCTGGGCGGCAAGGACCATGGCCAGCGAAGCGGCCAACACGGTTTGTGCGAATTTCATCTTGTTATTCTCCTGCTTGCATTGAGCAAATCAGTGGTGAATCAAAAGGTTGTTTTCATCGTCAGGTACACGGCGCCACGGTCCTCAGTCGTGGCACCCCCTCCGGAGAAGGACGAGTAGCCACCGGCGAAACAGGCGTAGTTTTCGTTGCCGCTAAAGGCGTTGGGCGTGGAGCCGTCACCGCCATTCGGGCCGGTACTCACACCGCTGACATTGCATTTTTCGGTTTTGCCGAAGGAGTCCACGTACTTCAGGTCAACGAAGTATTTGTTGTACACAACGGCACCCACGCCCACGGCATAGTTGCCGGTGTCCTTGGCACCGCCACCGGAGACCGGCGACACGCCAGCGAGACCGACGTTCACCGACATCGGCGCGTTGAGGTCGACACCGGGAAACACCTGGTACCAGGTCGGCGTGAAGTTGACCGCGATGCCCCAGTTGTCACGGGTCGGCGCGTCGATGCCGCGATAGCTGTCCTTGCCCTTGTAGAGTGCCGAGTTCTTGTCATCGAGCTTGAGCAGGTTGCTGTAGTACAGCTCGGCAAGCACGGTTGCCTGATCGAACACCGGCGTTTTCGGCAGGGTCATCAGACCGTTGAGCGTCCAGTGCAAGGTGTCACCGGTGGCGCTCATGCTGTCGCCGCGGCTCGGGGTGTCGTAGACCACACCGGTGGCGTCGGTACGTGCAGGCAGCAGACCAAGCCCTTGCCCCAGGCCCAGCGGGCTGCGGGTACTGACGATCGCCGGGATACTGGCCAGCGGCATGTTGTGACGGATGTTCAGGTCCGAACCGACGCTGATCCCGCCCACGTCCTTGGACAGGCTCAGGCCAAGGATCTTGATGTTGTCGGCATAGGCCATCTGATAGGTGGCGGTGTCCAGCGAATTGAGGGTGTTGATCACCGCAGGCACTTGCCCTGCCGGCCGGGTGCCGTTGGGGTTGGCCGAGGTGATGCCCCTGGCGTCCAGAAAGGCTTGCGGCAGGATTTCCGAAGTCTCGCGGTAGTAGACGCCGAGGGTGCCATCGAGCCAGGCCGGTGACCACTTGGCCATGACGCCCCAGTCGCCGCTGCTGCCCGGTGTCAGGTCATGTCCGCGACGCACGTTGGTCAACGCATTGCACGGCGCCAGGCCACAACCCAGCGGACTGCCGGGCACCACGCCGTTGGTGTTGCCGAGCAGGAACGATTGCGCACCAAAGCCGACCAGATCGGAACCACCGTAGTAAGTACCGGCTTCCGGCAGACGCGCGGCGTCCCAATCGAGGAAGTACTGGGCACCCACGGTCAGCTCGGGATTGACGGTGAACGACATCGACAACTGGTTACGCGGGACAAACAGTTCCTTGGCTTCGGTGCCCGGCGACGCGGCAAGCTTGGCCAGGTCGAGGCCGGACTGACCATAGCTGACCGAGTGCACCGGGTTGAGAATGGTCTCGCCCCAGAACACGTTGTGCTGACCGGCCTTGACGCTGAACATCGACTCCTCGCCCACTTCGGTGCTGTAGAACACGAAGGCATCGAGGATTTCGCCCGAAGGACCGCTGTAGTAGCGCTGGGCATAGTTGCTCAGGTGCGAGCTGCCATTGCCGACGTTGTCATGGGTCACCCCGGCCAGGCGCGGGTCGTTGGCGATCAGGCCCGAACGCGCATCGTTGCCGTTGACGAACGGGTTGGAATTGGAACCGGTGTTGTCATAGGCCTTGTCGTACCAGCTGGCGGCGCTGACGCGAAAACCCATGGCGTTCTTGTAGACCACATCCATTTCGGTCAACAGGTCGATACGGTTGGTGATGTTGGTGCCGGCCTTGCGGAAGTTGAAGTCGCCGTCGTTGTTGTTCGGCGTTCCCAACATGCGTTTGTCAGCGCTTTCGGTGCGTACGCCGTAGTTGTACTTCACGGTGTTATCCAGACGCGCGGTCCAGTCCGGATTGCCCAGATCGAGCTCGAACCCATGGGCCGTCGGCGCGATGACGGCCAGAATGGCCGAGGCCAGCAAGGTGTAGCGTGCTGCAGTGAAGCCGTGACTCTTATTGTTGTGCATTGCGTTGTCTCCGCCTTTTTGTATTTGTTTTAAGCGCAGCCGCCCTCGCGCAAGCCTCTGTGGGTTTGCGTTTAAGGAATGAGGGCAAATGCCGGTTGGCGTACTGCCAGTCCAGCTCCTTGTACTAGCGATCCAGCTCCTGGATGAGTGCCTCGGCTTGCTGCCAATGGCCAAATCCTGCGGCCGGATTGAGATGGCCGACATCGCCCAGATCGAGCAATTCAGCGCCCCAGCCTTCCGCCATGCGGGTGACCGCAGCAAGACTGGCCAGGTGATCGTTGGTGCTGCCGGTCACGATGCTGCGAAATGGCAGCGGGCCCAGGGGCAGAGGATTCCAGCCCTGGCTACGCAGGGTTTCGGAAGAAGGATAGTTTGCCGGCCAGACCGCATCGAGGTCCGGTGGCGCGGCCAGCAAGGCGCCCTTGATCGGACGGCTGTAGTGCGCAGCCCAGTGCGCGACCATCAGCACGCCGGCGCTGTGGGCCACCAGAATCACGGGCCCGTCGATCTGTTCGAGTTCGTGTTGAATCGCCCGCACACGGGCCATGCAATCGAGTTTGTCGGTCGTAAGCGGCGCAACACTGCGCACGTTGCTCAGCCTGGCGGCAAGCAATGTTTGCCAATGTTCGGCCACGTGCTCGCGCAGACCCGGAACGATCAGAATGGTGGCGGCAGTTTGCAGTTTGTCCACGGTCAACACCTTCGCTTTCTCGATAACTCGACTGGCTGTTTTCGCCAGGGGCTTTTTGTAGGGTCGACATTAAAGAGCGCCCACCCGAAGCGCTTTACATTGGACGTCAGGCACTTTTCTTTTGATGACAAATTGTCGGACAGCAGGACAGCGCGACCGCCGGTCGAAAAATCCCCCAGGTTGGCGCAAGGTCACTGTAATCAACGGATGAGCGCTGATGGCTCCCTGCAGCGTAGAAGATTGGTGACCGGACAGCATGAAAACCATCAACGACATGACAACTGTTCAACTGTTGATACGCTGGATATAGTCGCCACGCTCACGCCAACCGCCATCGGCCCAGGGAAGACTTTCGCATGACCAAGCTTGTTCGCGCCGCTGTCTTGACCAACTACCTGGAGGTCACCCAGTACCTGGGTTTCAACCCACGCGACGTGCTGGCCGCTGTCGGCCTGAGCAGAGCCCAACTGCAAGCCCCTGAACACCGTATCCAGATCGATGCCGCCGTGCGCTTGCTGGAAGACTCGGCCGCCGCCAGCGGCTGCCAGACCTTCGGCCTGAGCATGGCCGAGTCGCGCCAACTCTCGGACTTCGGCGTGGTCAGCCTGCTGCTCAGCCACCAGCGCACCCTGCGCGATGCCTTGCAGGTCGTGGTGGATTATCGGCACCTGATGAACGACTCGCTGGCGATCTTCATCGAAGAGGCCGGCAAGATGGTGATCATTCGCGAAGAGGTGGTCACCGAAACGCCCATGCCCAGCCGCCAGGCCACGGAGCTGGCCATCGGCGTGATGTTCCGGTTGTGCTCGGCCCTGCTCGGCTCGCACTGGCACCCCTACAGCGTCAACTTCATGCACCAGCCACCGGACAACCTGCACCTGCATCGCCGCTTGTTCGGCTGCAACCTGGAGTTCGGCAGCGAGTTCAACGGCATCGTCTGCCCGGACGTCAGCCTCGACATGACCAACCCCAACGCCGACCCGGCCATGGCCCGCTACGCCCAGGGCTACCTCGACTCGCTGCAGAACCACGAAGGCGCCTCGATGCTGTTCGAGGTGCGCAAGGCCATCTACCTGCTGCTGCCCATGGGGCGCGCCACCATCGAACAGGTCGCCCAGAGCCAGGGCATGAACGTGCGTACCCTGCAACGCCGCCTCAAGGACGACGGCTGCGCCTTCAACGACGTGATCAACGACGTGCGCCGCGACCTGGTGCTGCGCTACCTGGACAACCCGAACTACTCCCTCAGCCGCATTGCCGACATGCTTGGCTACTCGATGGCGAGTTCGTTTACGCGATGGTTTATCAGCCAGTTTGGAATGCCGCCGGCGACGTGGCGGGCGCAGAAACAGGCGGGGGCGAAGTCGTCCTGACAGCCCGGCAAAAAAAAACGGCGACTGCTGGCACAGTCACCGAAAGCGCGAAATTAAAATGCAATCCCTGTAGGAGCGAGCCTGCTCGCGATGAGGGAGTGTCAGTCGACATCAATGCTGAATCTCGGACCGCTATCGCGAGCAGGCTCACTCCTACAGGTTTTGTGTCTGGCTGAAGACTAGAGCCCCCAGCGCAGCAACAACAGCACCAGCACCACCAGGAACACCGTCTCCCCCACCATCAGCAGAATCGGTTTGATCCCGACCGCCGCCAGCTCCTTGAGGCGGGTCTTCATGCCCAGGGCACTGATGGAAATCACCAGGCACCAGCGCGACAGTTCGTTGACCGATCCCTGCACCGCAGGCGCTATCCAGCCGGTGCTGTTGATGCAGGCCAGAATCAGAAAGCCGACGGCGAACCACGGCAACAGCGGCGGGCGCTTGCCGGTCGGATCGGCGCCTTGCATGCGGGTGATCATCGCCGCGGTGACGATCACTGGCAGCAGCATGGCAACGCGCATCAGCTTGACCACTGTGGCCGTGTCGCCGGTCTCGGTCGACATGCTGTAGCCGGCGCCGACCACTTGGGCCACGTCGTGGATCGTGGCGCCGAGGAATACGCCTGCGACCTGCGGCGACAACTCCAGCCAGTTGGCGATCATCGGGTAGACGATCATCGCCATCGTCGACAACGCCGAAACACCGATGACGGTGAACAGTGTGGCGCGTTCTTTCTGCGGATGGTTCGGCAGCGCCGCCGCCAGTGCCAGGGCCGCCGAGGCGCCGCAGATGGCCGTCGCGCCGCCGGTGAGCATGCCGAACAGGCGCTGGAAACCCAGGGCCTTGGCCGCGACCACCGAAACGCTGATGGTCACCACCACCAGAATCACTACCAGGGCTATCGGCTTCCAGCCCAGCGCCGCCATCTGCTCCAGGGTGATGCGCATGCCCAGCAGCGCCACGCCGATGCGCAGCACCGTGCGCGCAGTGAACTCGATACCGGCCTTGCACGGGCCGTCATCGGCGAGAAAATTCAGGGCCATGCCCAGCAGCAAGGCGAACAGCATGACCGGCGCACCGTAGTGCTCGGACAGGAACGACGCGGCGGCCGCCACGATCAGGCTGACGATAAGCCCCGGTGCCAGTTCGCGCGTGCGACTGTGGATACGGGTGAGAGCAATGGCGCTCATGGCGCGGACTCCTCGGATGCGATGACGATAAACGCCTGGCCGTCGATGTTCTCGACCGGGTAGTTGGTGACTTTGACCTGGGTGGAATTGAGCATGTAGCCGCTGCGCAAATCGAAGCGCAGGCCATGGGCGCAGCATTGAATCACCCGGCCCTCAAGGCGCCCGCCACACAGCGAGGCGCCCTGATGCGGGCAGCTGTCGTCGATGGCAAACAGCTGCCCGTCGACGTTGAACAGCGCCAGGCTTTTGTCATCGAATTCGAACAGCGCCCGGCCACCGGCCTGCGGGTGTTTGCCGGCAGGTACGGGAATGCGCCGGGTCATGCTGGCTGCCGCTCGCGGTCACTTTCCTTGAGGGCTTCGTTCATGGCCCCGAGCAGCGCCTGGGCAGGTTGCGCACCGATCACCGTCAGGCGACCGTCGAACTGAAAGCTCGGCACGCCACTGGTCGCGCCGGGGGATCCTGCAAATGGCGTGGCGTCGCCCTTCAGGCAATCGAGCACTTCGTTCGTGTCGACGCCGCAGGAGCGGGCAATGGCCAGCAAGGTCTCACGGCAACCGAGGTTTTCGCGTCTCAGGAAATAAGCGGCGAACAGGCGTTCGAGCAACATTTCACGCTGACTGGCATTGCCCAGTGCGCTGGCACGCTCGAACAAACGATGGGCGTCCGCGGTGTTGGGCATCGTCTCGATACGGCTGAGGTCGATGGCCAGTCCAACCGCCCCGGCAGCTTGCTGTACCTGGTTCTGACGCATGGCCACCGCGTCGGCATTGCCCAGGYGCTTGCGGTAGAAATCGGCGAAGGGTTCACCTTGTACCGGTATCTGAGGCAGCAACTGCACCCCGTGCCACGCCGTGGTGATCTGCACATCCGGGTGGCGGCTGCGAAACTGCACCTGCGCATGCTCCAGTTGGCGTTTGCCGATCAGGCACCAGGGGCAGATAAAATCGAAAAACACATCAATACGTAAACGACGACTCACAACTTCACCTCTATCCCGGCTTCACGGACAGGGTCAGGCACGCTCTGACCCTGAAGGCGGGCAATATCTTTGTGGTAATGACACTTGGCATAAAAGAACACCGCCGCCGCCGCGAGGCTGACCAGTGGCACCAGTTGAAACGCGGCATGCAGACCGATGAGGTCGGACACACGGCCAGTCAGGAACGGCCCGGGGGCCAGCCCCAGCAGGTTATTGGCCAGGGTCAGCGTGGCGAACGCCGTACCGTGGACGGAGTAATGGGTCAGGTTGGCAACCATCGCACCGGCGGGGCCAGTGGTGCCGGTGGCAATCGCCATGCCCAGACAGATCAGCGCCAGTTGCACAGGCCCTGCCGATAATGCGAACGCTGCCGACAGCAGCAGGCAACTGCCCAGGCAAAAACCAATGGCCAGGCTGACCTTGCGCTCCGGCGAGTTCCGACACAGGCGGTCGCTGAGCATGCCGCACAGGATCATCCCCGCGCCGCTGCACAACACGATGATCGCCGCCACGCCACCGGCCTTGTCGGTAGGCATGTCGTAGTAGCGGTTGAGGTAGCTGGGAATCCACACCATCACCGTGCCGCCGACGAACAACTGCAAGCCGCTGGCGACGTAGGTCGCTACCACCGAGCGGCTGGACCACAGCGTGCGCAGCGGACGCTTGACCGCGGCGGCCGTCTTGTTCGCAATCTGCGCGGCACGTTGTGGCGCAATGCGCGCTTCCTTGACGATGAGCGGATAGAGCACCGCCAGAAACAGGCCAAACAGCGACATGCCGGCGAACGACCAGCGCCAGCCCAGCTTGGCGGCAATCGCACCGCCCAAAGCCATGCCCAACACCGAACCGAACATGCCGCCGGCCATGAAGGCACTGGCCAGGGTGGCGCGCATGTGTTTGGGGAACACCGAGATCACCACGGCGATGCCCACGCTGCCGTAGGCGGCTTCGCCGACGCCGACCATGAATCGCGCGATGAACATCTGCTGGTAGTCCTGCGCCAGCGCGCAACCCAGGGTCGCCACGCTCCACAGGAACGCCATCAGCGCCAGGCTCTTGACCCGGCCGAAACGGTCGGCCATCAACGACAGGGGAAACGTCAGCAGGCCGACCATCAGGGCAACGATGCCGCTGAGCAGACCGAGCTGTCCGTCGCTCAACGCCCACTCAGTCTTGAGCAGCGGGAACACCGCGTTCAGTACCTGACGCGACATGTAATCGGAAATCAACAGGCCGAACGTCAGTGCAAAGACGATCCAGGCATATTGGCGCGCAACGCCGACTCCGCTGGAGTCGTCATCGTCAGCGGCGATTGGGTGAAAGGCCATGCAGCCTCCTCAAGAGCTTTGTTTTATTTTTGTTATCAAGCGTGTAACGGTCAGGCGGACGAGAGGTCACGGCCTCTCGTCCCGACCCTCGGTCAGCCGCGTTGCGGCACGCCTTTCTGCCCGGCCTTGCGGTTGGGGGCCATGCCGTTGGCCAACAGGGTTTCTTCGATGGTTTCGTACTGCACGCCGATGCGGTAGATCTCGCGGGCTTCTTTGCCGGTGGCGATTTCACGTCCCAGCTCATGGGCAATGCGCACGGTTTGCTGGATCTGTGCAACCGAGCCGAAACGATCGCCCTTGTGGTCAATGATAGTGTCTTCATTGCCTACGCGCGGGTGCATGCCCATGGCCATCGACATGGTGTTGAACGGCATGACGTTCTTGAGCAGCGATTCGGAGGTCACAGTAGAACCGTCCGGCGCGCGGTGGAGGAAGTTGAAGAAGTTGAACGGATTCGGACCATCGAAACCGCCGCCGATGCCGATCCAGGTCAGGTTCAACGGACCTTTGTAGACGCCCCTGCGCACCAGACGCTCAAGGGTTTCCAAGGCATGCATGCCGGTCAGCTGGAAGTGCGGCTGGATGCCGTTGTCCATCAGACGCTTGAGGTGCTCGGCAACCCAGGCCGGGCCAGCCGGTACGGTCATCTCGCTGTAGGCAGCCTGGATCATCGGGTTGGCCAGGGAGGTGCCTTCCAGGTATTCCGGATACAGCAGCTCCATGATGTTCATTTGCGTGGTGTTGATCGCGACCGTGACCTGATCCGGTTTCGGCGTCAGCTCGGCCAGCATGTGGCGGGTGTCGTCGGACAGCCACTTGGCCGCTTCGCCATCGCTTTCCGGAGCGAAGGAAATCGAACCGCCGACCTGGATGATCATGTCCGGCACGGCTTCACGTACACCGGCGATCAGCTCGTTGAACTTCGACAGGCGCTTGGAGCCCTTGCCGTCCAGCTCGCGCACATGCAGGTGCAATACGGTGGCCCCGGCTTCGTAGCATTCGACCGCTTTCTGGACTTGCTCATCCATGGTCAACGGGATGTCTTCCGGGAAGTCTTCGGGCATCCACTCCGGGCCGTACGGGGCCACGGTAATGACTACCTTTTCCATGTTTTCCGGGTGCAGGGAATCGTCGAAGAATTGCATGGTTACTCCAGTTCTTATGCCAGTTCTTATGATTGTTCCGTCCACCCGGGGTCGTGCCGGGTAGACGTGTTTACGAGTGCGAATGCTGCGAGTGCGGATGCCGGTGGCGTTCGATCAGAACGTCTTGTCGCCGATGATCCCGGCGCGTTCCATCTTGCGATGGCACGGCGGGTAATCCATGACGGCGTAGTGCTGGGTACTGCGGTTGTCCCAGATGGCGATGCTGTTGGGCTTCCAGCGCCAGCGCACCTGATACTCGGGGATGTACGCCTGGCTGATCAGGTAGCGCAGCAAATCACCGGCGCCGGGGTTGGCGTCCTGGCCGAAGCGCACCCGCTCAGGGGTGTGGTAGTTGCTGAAGTGGGTGGTGAACGCGTTGACGAACAGCACCTTCTCGCCGGTTTCCGGATGGGTGCGCACCACCGGGTGTTCGGCGTCCGGATACATCGCTTTGAGCGCCAGGCGTTTTTCAATCGGCATGGCGGCACCGAAGCTCGCTTCGATGCTGTGGCGGGCACGCAGATCGGCGATCTTGACCTTCACGTCTTCCGGCAAGTTCGCATAGGCCTGGACCATGTTGGCCCACATGGTGTCACCGCCGACCGGCGGGCATTCCACGCAACGCAGCACGCAACCCATCGGCGGTGCTTCACGCCAGGTGGCGTCGCTGTGCCAGGCGTTTTCGTAGCGGTCTGCCGGCTGGTCCGGTCTCTTGTAGATCTGCACCAGCCCCGGATGATCCGGATCGCTGCCGGCCACCGGATGATCCTCCAGCTCGCCGAAGCGTCGGGCGAAGGCAACATGCTCGGCGCGGGTGATGTCCTGATCGCGCAGGAACACCACGCGGTGCTTGAGCAACTGGGCGCGGATCTCGGCAAACAGGCCGTCGTCATGGACTGCGTCGGCGAGATTGACGCCGATCAGTTCGGCGCCGATGGAGCAGGTCAATTGTTCGACTTTCATGGCTGGCCGCTCCTTAAACGACGAAAATCGATGAGCCGGTAGTCTTGCGCGATTCAAGGTCGCGATGGGCCTGCACGGCGTCCTGCAACGCGTAGTGCTGGTTGATCTCGATCTTGATCCGACCGCTGCCGACGTGGTCGAACAGCTCACCGGCCAGGGCGGCTTTTTCCGCAGGGTCGCTGATGTAGTTGGCCAGGGCCGGACGGGTCAGGAACAGCGAGCCTTTCATCGCCAGCATCACCGGGTCGAACGCCGGGATCGGGCCGGACGCGGTACCCACGCAGACCATCAGGCCACGGGGTTTCAATGAATCCAGCGAACCCATGAAGGTGTTCTTGCCAACGCTGTCGAACACCACGTTGACACCCACACCGTCGGTCAATTCGCGAACGCGAGCGGCGACGTCTTCATGGCTGTAATTGATCGTATGGTCGCAACCGTGAGCCCGGGCGATTTCCGCCTTTTGCTCGGTCGACACCGTGCCGATCACGTTCAGGCCCAGCAACTTGGCCCACTGCGAAACGATCAGGCCGACACCGCCAGCGGCGGCATGCAACAGGATGCTGTCGCCCGGTTTGAAGTCGTAGATGCGGCGCATCAGGTACGAAGACGTCAGGCCACGCATGGTCATCGCGGCGGCGGTCTCGAAGCTGATGGTTTCCGGCAGCTTGATCAACGGCGCGGCCGGGATCAGGCGCTCGGTGCTGTAGGCGCCGAGGGTGTTGAGAAAACCGGTGTAGGTGACGCGATCGCCGACCTCGACGTTGGTGACCCCTTCACCAACGGCCTGGACTACCCCAGAGGCCTCGACGCCCATGCCGTTGGGCAGCGGGATCGCATAGGTACCGTTACGGAAATAGGTGTCGGCATAGTTCAGGCCGACTGCCACATGACGAAGCCGAACCTGGCCGGGACCGGGTTCGCCGACTTCGACGTCCTCATAACGCAGGACTTCGGGACCACCGGTTTCGTAGAAACGTACGGCTTTAGCCATTTTTCTTATTCTCCAATCTGCAATATGGGCGTGTTGCATCGAATTGCGTTGATTGGACTGTAGGACGAGGCCTGTCGGGACGCTTCTCATCAGACGACAATGGCTTTTCATTTGGTGACAGGCAGAAACAGGATCGCCCTGGCCGGCCCCGCCGCCACCTGCGCTATCATCGCCCGCCTCGATACCCCAAGAGTCTTGAACCTGGATGTCTGACACCCTGCCACTGCCCGACGATCACCAAGCCTTGCCCCCGGTCCTGGCCGGCCCGCTGCTGCGGCGTCTTGAGCCCACGCGGCTGGTGCTGTGGCTGGTGGGTTCCCGGGCGCTGGCGCTGACCTTGCGCTTGCAGGGCGTCGGCGATATTCGTCTGGATGCCGGGCAATGCACGGTGATTGCAGTGGGGGCTCATGCCTATGTGCACTTGATCGATGTGCAACTCGATTGCGCCCTGCCCCGGGACGAGTCGATCGACTATGACCTGCTGATCGATGGCACAGAAAAAGGCATTGCCGACTGGGCGCCGCATCTGCTGTATGGCGATGCCCATTGCCCGAACTTCGTCCTGCGCGCGCGGGTCGACCAGTTGCTGCACGGTTCTTGCCGCAAGCCGCATCACCCGGCGGCAGACGGCTTGCTCTGCGTCGACCGGTTGCTGGCGCAAAAGCACAACGCCAAGGATCGCCCGGCACTGCTGATGATGACGGGCGATCAGGTCTACGCCGACGATGTGGCGGGGCCGATGTTGCGGGCGATTCACGCCTTGATCGAGCGTCTGGGCCTGTTCGGGGAACAGCTCGAAGGCGCCGTGGTCAGCGACAGCGCCAGGCTCTACGAGCATCCGGCCAGTTACTACCACCGTGCCGATCTGCTGCCGGCACTGCAAAGCAATGAAACCCTGCGCGAGCGTTTTTTCGGCGGTGCGCGCAAGCCGATTTTTACCAGCAGCAGCGCCGACAACCATCTGGTGACCTTCGCCGAAGTCATGGCCATGTATTTGCTGGTCTGGTCGCCAACGCCCTGGACCTTGATCGCACCCCAGGCACCGACGCTGACGCCGGAAAGGCTCAAACGCTACGCCCTCGAACAGACGCGCATCGATGCCTTCAAGGCAGGTCTTGGYAACGTCGCCCGGGCACTGGCGCATCTGCCGACGCTGATGATTTTCGACGACCACGACATCACCGATGACTGGAACCTTAGCGCGCAATGGGAGGAAACGGCCTACGGCCACCCGTTCTCCCGGCGCATCATCGGCAACGCGCTGCTGGCGTACATGTTGTGCCAGGGCTGGGGCAACAATCCGGATGCGTTCCGTGCCCTGCTGAAAAAGGCTGGTGGGTTGAGCGCGAGCACACACCAGCGTCATCTCGACAGCACTGTTCAAGATGATTTGATCGGTGATCTGCTGAAGTTTCAGCACTGGCACTACGTGCTGCCAACCACCCCGGCCGTGGTGGTGATCGACACCCGCACCCGGCGCTGGCGCAGCGAGATGAACCTTAAGCAGCCTTCCGGCTTGCTCGACTGGGAATCCCTGAGTGAACTGCAACAGGAACTGCTGGACCACCCAAGTGCGATCATCGCTTCGCCAGCGCCGATCTTCGGCGTCAAGCTGATTGAAACCGTGCAGCGAGTATTCAGCTGGTGCGGTTATCCACTGCTGGTGGACGCGGAAAACTGGATGGCCCATCGCGGCGCGGCGCAGGTGATCCTGAATATTTTCCGGCACTCGCGCACACCGGGTAACTACGTGGTGCTGTCGGGCGATGTGCACTACTCCTTCGTCTACGAAGTGCTGATCCGCCACCACAAGGCCGGACCGCGCATCTGGCAGATCACCAGCAGCGGCATCAAGAACGAATTCCCGGCCACCCTGCTCGAGTGGTTCGACCGCCTCAACCGCTGGCTGTACTCACCACGCTCACCGTTGAACTGGCTGACCAAACGACGACGCATGCGCATCGTGCCGCATGTCCCGGAACACGCCGAAGCCGGTGAGCGGCTATGGAACTCGGCGGGGATCGGGCAGGTGTATTTCAATGACCTGGGGCAGCCGCAGACCATCTATCAGCACAACTCGAACGGCTCGCCGAAGACCCGGATGATTGCGCCAGAAGACAATGATTGAGGTAAAGAAGACACCACAAAAAACTGTGGGAGCGACGGTGCGGCGAGCAGGCTCGCACACACTGGATTTCTGGCGTGTACTTTTTCCAGATCCTGTGGGCCTGCCCGCGAAGTGGCCAGTTAAATATTGGGGGAATCCATTCTGTAACCCGCCCCCGGCGCACCTTCATGGAGTGCCACCTGAATGTTCGAATACAGGGCATTCGCCTCAGCAGTGGTGATTGATCGCGAACAATCACGCAGTACAACACGTAGTAGCACATTCTCCTGCCCCGGCAGCAATCCGAGGCGTTCGATGGCCTGCAGAGGCAGTTCTGTGAACGCCCAGCGCCCTTTGATCTGCATTTCCTCGATCCAGTCTGAACAATCGCCAGCTGCCTGCAACATCCTTTCAGTCAACACTTCCTCGCTCAGCCCCGGCGTTACCGCTAACGAAATATCACGAGTAATCGAAGGCAACCGAGAGACGGCGCGCCACGGATTCAGATCATGCATCTGTGCCTGTACTCGTTCGTTCTGATCACGTAGCAAACGAATATCCGGGATGCCTTTGCGCAGCATGGTCAAGCGATCCAATCCCATTCCCAGCGCCAGTCCTCCATGACGCAAAGGATCGATCTTCAGTCGCTCCAATAATGATTTGGCAATTCGACCGCACTCCAGAACCTCTACAGGGACGCCGTCATTCAACAGATTTACTTCGATCCCGCCCTCAGTGTAGTGATGCGGACTATCACTGTAGATCCAAGGCATATCAGGCACGGCAGATTTGAGGATATCGCCGACCAGGCAAAGCAAATGCTCATGCGTCGACAAATCAGGATCACCGAGCACCCAGATATCCATCTGATGCGGTTGCGCACAATGCCAACGATCCCGGCTGTCGCGACGAAAAGTGATACCAGGCGCGGCCAATAATATTGACTGCCCCGGTTGTCGTAGCTTGGCCGCTCGCTGAAGCGCAGACGGAATTTGGCTAGTGGTTTGCGTCCGTAACAGAGACCACTCGTCAACCCATCGTGTGTGTGCACTTCCAAGCGTAATCTCAGATGGGTCATAACCAAGCAATCCGTAGTTTTCTTCAGCGGAGACAATTCTCGGCCCCGTCTGCACTTGCGCTTGTGGCCAGCCTTTATCCGTTAACCCTTGAAGGACCTCCTTGAGCAATAATCGAATGGCGTGATCGGGTGTAGCGGGCTCTGTTAGATCAGCCAGTAACAAGGCTTGGTGTACGGATGTCTCTGTCAGATATTTCTTTGATTCCTGCACTACACAGCCCCTTATTAATAATTGAATGTAGGTCCCCCGTAAAAAGCCCCCCCATAGACCAAGCTAACGATTTCAGATCGTCCATCACAACAAAATTCGGTGGAACACTAAATTTTCAGAAGAGGACTACAGCCACTACTTACACAAATAACCAAGAACTTCTTACAAGACACATAACGAGCATAATTAATTCTAAGAAACTTAAAACCAACGGCGGTTGCAGGAGCTGAGTGCAATACGGTTATTGAATTGCAGCAGGGCCTAGAGACCTCAAGCTGACTGAGTTTGCTATTGGAGTAAACGACACAATCGCAAATAGCATTAACTACAAAATCAACTCTCAATTAAACGAAGGGATTAATGGCGCTCATATCGCAATTAGGGACGGTTCCTCTGGCTATCACATAGATTTCCTGAGCCCAGCAGTAAAGGTAAGCCTAACTCACAACTGAGCCAACCTGATCGCCCTCACTACAACCTTCCACATCACGGCAATGTCTAAAAACTGACACTATAAAATGGCTTACAGTAATGATGAGCAGTGACGCACGGCAAGTTACCGATGGACCTCAAGGCGCACAGGCCGGCGGATTCTGGTGTACCTGTAGGCTTGTCTGCGATAAGACCAGCACATCCAGCATCAATGCTGACTGAAGCACCGCTTTCGCGAGCAGGTTCACACCCACAATTGATCGGTGTCTCTCATGGACCTCACCCGAACTCTGATCATCGGTAATTCCGGTTCCGGCAAGAGCTGGCTGGCGCAGCGGCTGGCCGAGCAACTGCGTGTGCCCTGGACCGATCTTGACAGGATTCACTGGCTATCCGACGAACACAGCATCGCCCTCCCCCGAAATGAAGCATTGACCATGGCGCGGATCGCAGCCGAACAAGAGCGCTGGGTGATCGAAGGCGTGTATGGCTGGATCGCCTGCGAACTCCTGCCACAGGTGACTACGCTGATCTGGCTGAGCGTCGGGGACGAGGATTGCGTGGCCAACATTCGACAACGCGAGGCCGGGCGCAATGAGCAGGACCTGTTGCTGATCGCCTTGCTGGAGTGGGCGGGCAGTTATCACCAGCGGCAGGGGTCAAGTGGGTTTGCGGCGCATCAACGACTGTTCGAGGAGTTTTGCGGTGCGAAAATTCGTCTGCGGGATCGGAAGGAGATCGCGGCGCTGGTTCATCACTCGTAAATTTTCGCAGCTGTGGTCGGACAATCCTGATGGATGGCGTGTAGCTCAGAATGGGATTACATCAGTCACGGAAACGTCCTGAGGAACATTCGGCGATACTCGATACAAGCGTGGATGCACTTTCCACGTAACAACCACTCGTAGGTATCGCCTTGCCAACATGTACTCATTTCTGTACGTTCTCTGCATCAAGCGAGGACAATCACATGGAAACCATTAACTACACCAACGCTCGGGCACACCTGGCGCAAACCATGGACCGGGTGAATGAAGATCGCGCCCCGCTACTGGTAACGCGTCAGAAAGGCGAGCCGGTGGTGATGATGTCATTGGCCGAATACAACGCTCTCGAAGAGACGGCGTACCTGCTCCGCTCCCCCGCCAATGCCGAACGCCTGATCAAGTCCATCGCCAACCTGCGAGCGGGCAAAACCAAAACCAGGCAACTGATTGAAGAATGAATATCGAGTTCACCCCTGAAGCCTGGGACGATTATCTCTGGTTCCAGCAGAACGATAAGGCAGGGCTCAAACGTATCAATCTGTTGATCAAAGCTATTCAGCGTGAGCCTTTCGACGGCCTGGGAAAACCCGAACCGCTCAAGCATAACTTGAGCGGATTCTGGTCACGCCGGATTACGGCTGAGCATCGTCTGGTCTACGCCGTTGAAGACGGCGAAATACGCGTCGTGATGTGCAGATACCATTATTGAGATTGAGCAGAGCCTCAGCCCACTTTCACCACCCGACTCACCCCTCTGACAATCATCTCCACCTCCCGCTCATCAATGGTCAGCGGCGGTAGCAGGCGGATGGTTTTGCCCCGCGTGACGTTGATCAGCAAGCCGTGATCCCGGGCGGCGATCAGGCTCAGGTCGCGGATCGGTTGCTTGAGTTCGATGCCGATCATCAGGCCCTGGCCGCGGATTTGTGAGACGTGCGGGTTGCCCGCCAATTCTGTGCGCAATCTTTCGAGCAGACGTTCCCCCTGAAGCCGGGCGTTTTCCAGCAGCCCTTGTTCTTCAACGATATCCAGCACGGTGCAACCGACCCGGCAGGCCAACGGGTTACCGCCGAAGGTGCTGCCGTGGCTGCCCGGCGTGAAGAGTTCGGCCGCCTTGCCACGGGCCAGGCATGCGCCGATGGGCACGCCGTTGCCCAAGCCTTTGGCCAGGGTCATGACGTCCGGGACGATGCCTTCGTGCTGGAATGCGAACCACTGGCCGGTGCGGCCGATGCCGGTCTGGATTTCATCGAGCATCATCAGCCATGAGCGCCGGTTGCACAGTTCGCGCACCGCCTTGAGGTAGCCCGGTGGCGCCAGTTGCACGCCGCTTTCGCCCTGGATCGGCTCCATCAGGATCGCCACGATCCGCGAACCATGGGCCTGATGCACCTTGTCCAGCGCGTCGAGGTCGCCAAATGGCACTTTGACGAAATCCCCCGGCAGCTTGTTGAAACCCAAGCGCACCGCCGGGCCGTCGCTGGCCGACAAGGTGCCAAGGGTGCGGCCATGGAACGCGTTCTCCATGACCACCACCAGCGGCTGCTCGACGCCCTTGTGCCAGCCATGCAGCCGGGCGATTTTCAGTGCGGTTTCGTTGGCTTCGGCACCGGAATTGTTGAAAAACGCCCGGTCCATGCCCGCCAGCCGCGTCAGTTTCTGCGCCAGCCGTTGTTGCCAGTCGATGCTGTAGAGGTTCGACGTGTGCAGCAGCAACCCGGCCTGCTCAGTAATGGCGGCGACGATTTTCGGGTGGGAGTGGCCGACGTTGGTCACCGCCACGCCGGCGACCGCATCCAGGTATTCGCGACCGGCCTGATCCCACAGGCGAGTGCCCAGGCCCTTGTTGAAACTCAAGGCCAAGGGTTGGTAAGTGCTCATCAGGCAGGCGGCGGTCATGACATCAAGCTCCAGCAAGGGTCGGTGTTTTTGCAGTATGGTTAGCCACCAGAGCTGGATAAACACCGTAAAACTTCAATCATTTAAAAGCAGAGCTTGATAATGGATTTGTTCCAGGCAATGACCGTCTACGTCAAAGTGGTAGAGACCGGCAGCATGACCGCCGCCGCTTTGCAGTGCGAAATGTCCACGACCATGGTCGGCAATCACCTCAAGGCCCTGGAGCAACGGCTGGGTGTACGCCTGCTCAACCGCACGACGCGACGCCAGCGGCTGACCGAGTTCGGCGCCGCGTATTACCAGCGCTGTCTGGATGTGTTGGGGTTGGTGGCCGATTCCGAGCGCCTGGCCGAGCAGGCGCTGGACGAACCGAGCGGCATCTTGCGCATCACCGCGCCCTTGACCTTCGGTACCGAGCGCCTGGCGCCGGCACTGAGCGAGTTCAGCCGGCAAAACCCACGGGTGAAACTCGACGTGGTACTGACCAACCGACGCCCGGATCTGTTGGAAAACGGTCTGGACGTAGCGTTTCGCCTCGGCGCGCTGGAACCCTCCAGCCTGATCGCCCGCCCGCTGATCGACTACACGCTGACCATGTGCGCATCACCGGAGTACCTCGGCCGGCGCGGCACACCGCAGACACCTGAAGACCTGCGCCACCATGACTGCCTGTCCTTTGCCTATCCGGCCGGGGATGACTGGCAATCGGTGCAAAAGGAATGGCGCCTGGCCGGTCCCGAGGGCGAAGTCAGCGTGGGGGTCAGCGGGCCGATGCTGATCAACAGTTCGGCCGGACTGCATCAGGCAGCACGAACCGGCATGGGCATCGTGATGATGCCCGACGCCTTGGTCGAGCAGGACCTCAAGGACGGAAAGCTATTGGCCTTGATGCCCGACTACTGCCCGCCCAGCCGGCCGATGCACCTGGTCTATGCCCAGGATCGCCACCGTTTGCCGAAACTGCGGCGTTTCGTCGAATTCGCGGTACAGAGGTGGGGCAAGCACTCGTCGGCCGAATAGACCATGCAGTCGCTGATCACCATTTACATCCCCGCCTTCACCAGCACCGGCTGTTCCTGATAACGATTGGGGTACAGTTGTTTCAACTGCGCCACTTTCGGCAAGTCATTGATCACGATGTACGGATAGGTCGGATGCTCGGTCAGGAAATCCTGATGTTCCTCCTCCGCCGGGTAGAAACCGTTGAAGGTTTCAAGCTTGGTGACGATCGGCTTGTTGAAGGCATGGGCGGCGTCGAGCTGGGTGATGTAGGCCTGTGCGACCCGCTGCTGCTCGGCACTTTTGGTAAAGATCGCCGAGCGATACTGGGTGCCGCTGTCCGGCCCCTGGCGGTTGAGTTCGGTCGGGTTGTGCGCCACCGAAAAGTAGATCTGCAGCAAGGTGCCATAGCTGACCTGAGCGGGATCGAAAGTGACTTCGACCGATTCCGCATGGCCGGTATTGCCGTTGCTGACGCGCTCATATTGCGCGGTATTGGCCGCCCCGCCCGCGTAGCCGGAGACGGCGTTCTTCACGCCTTTGACATGCTGGAACACCCCTTGGACGCCCCAGAAGCAGCCGCCGGCAAACACCGCGGTTTCGCTGCGGGCCTGGGTGGTTTCGTCGAGGGCCGGCGGTGGAATGATTACCGCCTCTTCGGCACCACCGAAGGAGAAGGCCGAGCATTGGCTGATGATGCCGGCAGCTGCCAGCCCCAACAGGGTACGGCGCCAGGTAAAGAGGGTTTTCATGGGGCGAACTCCTGAAGCGTTGGAAAGTAATCAGCCGAAGGTGAAGGCGTAAGCCGACGCGCCCGGATCAAGAAACTCGATGCTGAAGGTCCGGTCGGTCACGCCGCCGCTCTGGCGCACCAGTTGATACAAGCGCTGGTCGATCACGGTGCCGCTGCCGTCGGGGGCCACGTCCATGCCGTGGTCGTCGCCCGGCGCCTTGCCGTCGATCAGCACCTTGAAGCGCACCGGTTTTCCATCGGCACCAGGGCCGAGCACCAAATGCAAATCACGGGCGTGGAAGCGATAGACGATGCGGCTGGCCGGTGCGCTGGCGGTGGCCCGTTCCGAGCCGACATGCCATTGGCCACCCAGGCTCCAGTCGTTGAGGGCCAGTTGCGCCGGCGGGTTGTAGGCAGCCACTTTGTCCGGCACCAGCGCGGTTTCCGGCACGAAGTGCTCGGCACGCTGATAGCCGACATAGGTTTCCGGCGACTGCACTTCGTTGTTGTCCGGGGCCATTTGCACGCCATCGGCCTTGGCGTTGATCAGCCCGTCGGCGACCTTGGTCGAACCGGCCTCACGCAGCAATTGCTGGATGACTCGCTCCGACTCGGCGTACGCGCCTTCGCCGAAGTGGTGATAACGAATGCGTCCCTGGGCGTCGGCAAAGTAATGCGCTGGCCAGTACTCGTTGTCGAAGGCGCGCCAGATCTTGAATTCGTTATCGATGGCCACCGGGTAGGTGATGCCCAGGTCTTTCATAGCCTTGGTGACGTTGCTGACGTCGCGTTCGAAGGCAAACTCCGGCGCATGCACGCCGATCACCACCAGGCCCTGATCGCGATATTTTTCGGCCCAGGCTTTGACATAGGGTAGCGAACGCAGGCAGTTGATGCAGGAGTAGGTCCAGAAATCCACCAGCACGACCTTGCCTTTCAATGCCTGGGCATCGAGGGGTGGCGAGTTGAGCCATTGCACGGCACCCTCCAGCGACGGCAGATTGCCTTCGACCGGCAAGGTGCCCGTGGATTTCTCGGTCACTTGCACCGCGCCCCCGGAGGTCGTGTTCTGCGCCATTATCGCCCCACTGTTACGCGGTAACTTGCCGGAAAGTTTCTCCACCAACGCTTGCTCGATACCACCGGTCGAAGCCGTGGAAAACCGCGCCAGAACCCCCGTATCCAGGCCCAGGGCAATCGCCGCCACACCGGCCAGCATTGCAGCGCCCAGGCCGCGACGCACCCATTCGCCGGCGCCAATGGAGCGCTTCATCGCGGTGAAGACTCTGCCGCCCAGCAACAAGGCCAGCGCGAGGGAAGTCGCGGCACCCGCTGCATAAGCCAACAACAAAAAGGTGGTTTGAATGCTCGCACCTTGCAGTGCCGCACCGGTCAGCAGCAGGCCCAGGATCGGTCCGGCACACGGCACCCACAACAGGCCCGTGGCAACGCCGATCAGAAACGAAGCGCCAGGACGTGGCCGCGCATCGGCGCCCGCCGCCTCCGACAAACGACTGCCCGCCGCCACCAATGGTCGAGTCAGGCGCTCAGCCAATTGTGGCAGCAACAACGTCAGACCGAACAACGCCACGAAAACCAACGCCAGCCAGCGCCCATACTGGTTGAGCTGCACCACCCAGCCACCGCCCACCGCCGCCAACGTGGCGACCAGCGCGAACGTCAGCGCCATCCCCACCAGCAGCGGCAATCCGCTTTTGACGAAGGGTTGCCCGGTGCGGGCGAAGACAAACGGCAGCACCGGCAGAATGCACGGGCTGACAATCGTCAGCACACCACCGAGATAAGCGAGGACCAGCAGCCACATGGCGATTACCTGCAAAAAGTGAGTGGAATGGAATCACACCGTCTTCGGCACGAACTTCATCGCCAGGCCGTTCATGCAGTAACGCAGGCCGGTGGGTTTCGGGCCGTCGTCGAAGACATGGCCCAGATGCCCGCCACAGCGCCGGCAGTGAACCTCTTCGCGGACCATGCCGAACGCACGGTCCTGGCGGGTCGCCACGGCCTTGTCCAGCGGCGCCCAGAAACTCGGCCAACCGGTGCGGCTGTCGAACTTGGTGGCCGAGGAAAACAACGGCAGGTCGCAACCGGCACAGGTGAAGGTGCCGTCGCGGTGCTCGTTGTTCAGCGGGCTGCTGTAGGCCCGTTCGGTGCCCTCTTCGCGCAGGATGTCGTACTGCTCATCGCTGAGGATGGCGTGCCATTCTTTGTCACTGTGGGTCACTTCGAATGCCTCCGCGGCGCTGGCCTCACTGATCAAAGCCGCGCCTGTGGAAAACTTCGGCAACAGGCCGATCGCCAGGGCCGTCATCCCCAGCCCGCCGCTCGCTACAAGAAATTGCCGTCGTGAAAACATGCTCGTCTCCCAAAAATCCAGGGGTGTTTCATGGAACACAGCCTAGGCTTTGGGTGATCGCCAAATCCTCACGGGAAGTTAAACAATTCGTGATAACTCGGACCCCAAAAAAACCGCACAATGCCTGTGCAAATGTAGGAGCGAGCCTGCTCGCGATGGCGGTGTGTCAGCCTCCATGAATATTGGGTGTGGATCCGCTATCGCGAGCAGGCTCGCTCCTACAGTGGCATTTCGCACAATGCGCCCATTGCACCGAAGGATTGAGCTGGATGGAACAGACCAAACGCGTCCTGGTGGTCGAGGACGATATGCATATCGCCGACCTGATCTGCCTGCACCTGCGTGATGAGCAGTTCGAGGTTGTGCACAGCGCCGATGGCGATGAAGGCATGCGCCTGCTGCAACAGGGCAACTGGGACGCACTGGTCCTCGACCTGATGCTGCCTGGAGTCGACGGCCTGGAAATCTGCCGCCGCGCCCGCGCCATGGCGCGCTACACGCCGATCATCATCACCAGCGCGCGCTCCAGCGAGGTGCACCGGATTCTCGGCCTGGAACTGGGTGCCGATGATTATCTGGCCAAGCCCTTTTCCATGCTCGAACTGGTGGCCCGGGTCAAGGCGCTGCTGCGCCGGGTCGATGCCATGGCGCGCAACCTGAAGATGGATGCCGGCAGCCTGCTCACCGACGGCCTGGCCATCGACCCGATCACCCGCGAAGTGTCCCTCGACGGACGGCGCCTGGACCTCACACCCCGGGAGTTCGACTTGCTGTACTTCTTCGCCCGCCAGCCCGGCAAGGTGTTTTCGCGCATGGACCTGCTCAATGCCGTTTGGGGCTACAGCCACGAAGGCTACGAGCACACGGTCAACACCCACATCAACCGCCTGCGCGCCAAGATCGAGGCCGACCCCGCGCAACCGGTGCGCATCCTTACGGTCTGGGGCCGTGGCTACAAATTCGCCACCGGTGAGGAGCCGCAGCCATGAGGCTGACCCTGACGCAACGCCTGTCCCTGGTGTTCGCCGTACTGCTGCTGGTGTGCTGCGGCACCTCGGCATGGCTGCAGGTGCGCTCCAACCAGATGCACGAGCAGGAAGTGGTGCAAGGCTTGTCCCGGGACCTGGCGCAGCACATCGCCAGTGACACGGTGCTGATGGACACCCAGGGCCTGATGCCCAATGCCGTGCGCGATCTGTTCAGCAAACTGATGCAGGTGAACCCCAGCGTCGAGGTGTACCTGCTCGACTCCGCAGGCAAGATTGTCGGCAGCGCCGCGCCCGAAGGCCGGATCCGTCGCGAACGGGTCGACCTGACGCCGATCCAGCGCCTGCTGCGGGGCGATGCTCTGCCCATCCTCGGCGACGACCCGCGCAGCGTCGATGCACGCAAGGTGTTCAGCGCTGCACCGCTGAAGGTTGATGGCAAGCCGGCCGGTTATCTCTACGTGGTTTTGCTCGGTGAAGATCACGACCGCCTGGCCGAACGCGGTGCGACCAGCGCGGCGCTCAACACAGCGCTGTTGTCCATCGGACTGGTGGCGCTGTTGTGCCTGATTGCCGGTCTCACCGCGTTTGCCCTGATTACCCGGCCGTTGCGCCGCCTGACCGAAACCGTCAGCCAGTTCGACATCGATGGCGTGCCGGTCACACCGGCCCTGCCCGTCGCGGTGGAAAAAGCCGCCAGCCACGATGAAATCGCCGTGCTCGATGCGGCGTTCCGGCAGATGCAGGCACGCCTGGGCGAACAATGGCGCTCGTTGACCCGCCAGGATCAGGAGCGCCGCGAACTGGTGGCGAACATCTCCCACGACTTGCGCACGCCGCTCGCATCCTTGCACGGTTATCTGGAAACCCTGTCGCTCAAGGACGCCACCCTGTCCCCCGCCGACCGCCGTCGCTATCTGGGCATCGCGCTGGACCAGAGCCGCAAGGTCGGTGGTCTGGCGCAGTCACTGCTGGAGCTGGTGCGACTGGAGCACGGCTTCGTGCAGCCAGTGCTGGAACGTTTTTCCCTGACCGACCTGGCCCAGGACATCTTCCAGAAATTCGAACTCACCGCCGAAGCGCGCAAAGTCGAACTCAAGGCCACGTTCGCGCCGAATGCCTCGGCGGCCTGTGCTGATCTCGGCTTGATCGAGCGGGTGCTGACCAACCTGTTCGACAATGCCCTGCGCCATACCCCGCCGGGGGGCGAGGTCGAACTGGGCCTGCGCCCGCAAGGGTCATACATCGAAGTCACGGTCAGTGATACCGGCCCCGGCATCGCCCCGGAACTGCGCGAAGGGTTGTTCCTGCGGCCGTTCAATATCGGCGGCGCACGGCGTGATGGCGGGCTGGGGCTGCGGATCGTGCATCGCATCCTGCAACTGCATGGGCGTGAGATTCAGCTGATCGATGTGCCGGGGCGCGGGGCGACGTTTCGTTTTTCATTGCCGATCGATGAGGAGACGGCGACTGCGTTGGCGGAGCGGTCGATGAACCTCAATACACCGCGGCAGGCCTGACGGACTGTGCTGTCTTTCAGTGCCCCATCGCGAGCAAGCTCGCTCCCACAGTATTTTTGGTTGTTCGCAGACCTCCTGTACACCCAAAAAACCTGTGGGAGCGAGCTTGCTCGCGATGACGTCAGCCAATACAACAAAGTTTTTCGATCAGTCGCGACTCCTGCGAAATCGCCCGTTGGCCTGTTGGGTCGTGACAACGCCGCCCCGGTCCAATAGATTAGTCGGCCCGAAAAAGCCCCCGGGCTTTCTCGCCCCTATTCAAGTTCAAAGAAGTAGTGAAATTTCAATGTCCGATTCCAACACCGCTGAATCCGTAGTCACCCTGTCGTCCAAAGCGGAATACGAAAACTCCATCAATCTTTCACAGCACGTGCCCCAGGCCAAGACCATCAGCGAGATGGTGCTGGACGCTTTCCAGTCCACCCGCGAAAGCGACCAGATCCGCGAACTGCGCGCCGCGATCCGCCAGGCCCACGACAGCTTCGACGATGACAAAGCCTACGAACTGATGGGCGAACTCAAGCAGCTCAAGGACGCCGAGGCCGCCGACATCGCCGCCCTCGAAGACCTGAGCAGCAAATTCCCGATCAGCCGCATCCTGTCCAGCTTCAAGGACGACCCGGCGTTCCAGGAAATCGTCTACGGCCTGGCCCTGAAGGTGCTGAACCAGACGCACCAGGCCATCAGCAACCCGAGCGGCGGCAAGAGCAAAGCCGCCAAGGCCAAGAAAGAAGTCGAAGTATTCACCATCAGCAAGGACGGCATCAGCGTCACCTTGCCGTTGCGCACCCCGCGCTCGCGCCTGAACGTCGACCGTGAAGCTCTGGAATTCCTCGGTTTCACCTTCGTTGGCGAAGGCGAGGAAGCGGAGCTGGAAAGCGAGACATTCCTGGACAACAGCGGCGCCGAGCAGGCCGTCAACCGCAAGAACATCATCACCGCCCTGCAACAGCAAACGGCGTTCGACGGCTATAGCATCGCCGCGCAGTAAGGCGCCCCTCGCCACAAGGTCCTCAGCGACTGACTCAAGAGCCCCGCCATCAGTGCGGGGCTTTTTATTGCCCGTGATTCGGGCAAAACCGCGATTACTCTTCCAGTATCGACGCCAGAACCACACTTCCCTTCACCCATGAGCACCACGGGTCCGCCAGCGGGGAGCGTCAACTCACTTTCCAGCCCAGACCTCGGTGGTGCAACTGCTGAGGTCATCATGAACACGCCCCCCTTGTATCGCCAATTGGCCAACCACTACCTGGACGCTATCCGCAGCGGCACCTTGAAAGCCGGCGAGCGCTTGCCCTCGATCCGGTTGATGATGGAAAAACACGCCGTCAGCCTGTCGACCGCCGTGCAGGTGTGCCGCGAGCTGGAAGACTACGGTGTGCTGGAAGCCCGGCCGCGCTCCGGCAACTACATTCGTCAGCCCGACACCGTGCCCAGGCCCGCCCCGATTGCCCTGGCGCCAACGCTGGATACCAGCATCTATGTCGGCATCCATGAACAGGTCTCAGCGGTGCTCAAGGCCAGTCAGCGCGCATCGATCAAGGTCAATTTCGCCAGCGCCTATTGCGCGCCCGAGCTGTATCCGCTGAAAACCTTGCAAGACAACATGATCAAATCACTGCGCTTGGACCCCTGCCTGCTGGGCGTCGCGGGCGGCGCCTGCGGCAACAGCGCATTGCGCAACATCCTGGCCCGTCGGGCACTTGCCAGCAGGACCCACCTGGACCCCGAGCGGATCGTGATCACCAACGGCGCCACCGAAGCGATCAATCTGGCCTTACGCGCGGTCACCCGCCCCGGCGACACCGTGGCCGTGGAGTCGCCGACGTTCTACGGTCTGCTGCAAATTCTCGAAAGCCTGAACCTGCGGGTGCTGGAGGTCCCGGCCTCGGCCCACACAGGGCTCAATCTGGCAGCCCTGCAACTGCTGCTGCAAGGCCCCGAACGGGTCAAGGCATTGATCGTCATTCCCAACCTGCAAAACCCGCTGGGCAGCATCATGCCCGACGCCAACAAGGCACGGCTGGTGAAACTGTGTGCCGAGCACAACACCGTGCTGATCGAGGACGACACCTACGGCGACCTGGTGGACAGCGAGCAGCCGCTGTCCACGCTCAAACATTGGGACCGCACCGACAACGTGATCTATTGCGCTTCGCTGAACAAAACCCTCGCCCCGGGCATGCGCCTGGGCTGGATCAGCGCCGGCAAATGGCATGACCGCGTGGAGATGTTCAAGCATGCGCAGTCGCGGGGGTGCGAGGTGTTATCGCAATTGGCGGTCAGCGAATTCATGCGCACACCGTCCTACGAACGTTACCTGCGGCGCTTGAGGAAAACCCTGACCCAACAACGTCAACAGATGAGTGAGGCGATTACTCGCTACTTCCCCCTCGGCACCCACGTGACCACTCCCCAGGGCGGCACGTTGTTATGGGTTGAACTGCCTCGCCGGCATTCGTCCATCACGCTTTTTCATGATGCGTTGAACGTCGGTATCCAGATTTCGCCTGGGGATATCTTTTCCAATGCCAATCGCTTCGATCACTTTGTGCGCATTGGTTGTGGCACGCCGTATTCGCCGCGGATTGATGAGGCACTGCAGACCCTGGGGCGCTTGCTACATCAGAGTTGAACGCGATCCTGTGGGAGCGAGCTTGCTCGCGATGGCGGTTTGTCAGACACATCAATGCTGGATGTGCTGCCCCCATCGCGAGCAAGCTCGCTCCCACAGGGGACTTTCGATGAGCACAAATTTCTGTGCAGCAGCAATCAACTGTGGGAGCGAGCTTGCTCGCGATAGCGGTGTATCAAGCACATCAATGCTAAATGTGCCGTCGTCATCGCGAGCAGGCTCGCTCCCACAGGATTAGAGGTGATCTTCAGAGCGGATTCTGGTGCAGGCAAATGATATGCGGGTCGTCATTCCAGTGCGGGAACCGCTCGGCGATCAACGGGTCGTGGCCGGGGATGACGTGGTCTTCGCTGTCGGCCAGGCGGTCGATCTCGGTGAAGGCTTCGAGGGTTTGCGCCAGGTCATCGAGAATCGGAAACGGGCTGCGCTCACGAATGTTGACCCACAGGTGCGCAGCATCCGAGGCCAGCACGATCCAGCCGCGCTCGGTATTGACCCGCACCACCTGACTGCCCGGCGTATGTCCGCCCACCGGGTGCAGGGTCACGCCGGGAAGCACCTCGACAACGCCTGTGTGCAAACGCATCCGCCCTTCGAACAACGGCGGCAGCGCCGACATCACATCCTCGACCTCGTAGGTTTTGTTCACCGTGCGATGGACCATTTTCGRCCCGGTGCAGAAACGCAATTCCGCTTCCTGCAGATGCACGGTCGCCTTCGGGAACAGCCCGAGGTTACCGGCATGATCCCAGTGCAAATGGGTCAGGATCAGGTGCTCGACCTGCGCCGGATCGATGTCCAGTTGCCGCAGGGATTCTTCCGGCAGGCGATACATCTGGCGATTGCGCCGCTGCGCCGTGGCCGGTTGAAAACAGGTGTCGACCACGATCACCTGCTGCGCGTTGCGGATGACCCAGAAGTAGTAATCCAGTGGCATCGGCGCGTTCGGATCACCGCAGCAGGCGTCGTAAAGAAAATTCTCCCTGGCGGTGCGCTGGGCATTGGCGCCGACACGGATAGCGAACACTTCGTACTCGGGAACTGACATACACACCTCCGGATTCAGGCCGCTGCGCTAGTTTTGAGGGTCGGACGGAAGTCGAAATCGATCTGCTCGCTGATACCCAGGTCTTGAGCCAACTTATGCAGGCCACTGTAGTCACGCATGATGGTCGCGTTCTTGTTGCTCTCGCGGGTGTCGGCAATGATCAGCGCCGCCTCCTCGACCCCAAGCTGCGTCAGAATCGCCTCCCACATGGAGTAGTCCTGAGCGATAAAAGCACTCAGCGCCACCGACAGGTTGCGTGCGAAAAATTCCCGCTGGGCCGGCTGCATGTTCGCGTACATGACCTTCGCCACTTCGGCCAGCACCTTGCTGTGCGCATATTCGTCGCGATTGTGCAGTTCGGCCACACGGCGGTTTTGCGGCTGGATGGTCTGATCGTCCGCCAGCAAGTCGAGATAGGCGTTGACGCTGATCTCAGCCACCACCGCAAAGGTGATCGCCGCCAGATCCCGCTGCCATTGCTCGGGCAGAGCTTCACGCTGGGCTTTAAGGCGCAGGTAAGTGACGGAGGGTGGCAAGTCCAGGTCCTGATCCAGCGCCCGATCCAGCCTGGTCCGCTCGATGGCCCGCAAGTGCATCAGCGTGTGGTAGTGCTCGTCGATCAGGGTCTGTTGCATGGCTTCGCGAAAATGCCAGTCGTCCTTGCCCAGGTACTGATCGGCGATGACGCTGAGTGCCGGGTTGACCACATGTTCTTCAGCAGTGACGGTGCGCAGGTTGTAGCCGATCCAGCCCCAAGTCACCACGCTGCTTTTGAGCTCTTCGCTCAGGGACTGGAATTTCGGGTGATGGAAGAACGGCACCATGCACTCCGGGTAATCCGGGCGCGCCGGGTCGAACACTTCTTCGACCTGGCCCCTGTCCGGCGAACACACTGTGGCGCGCTTGGTCCAGGCCTGGTTGAGCCGCACGATCAGTTGATGATCGACCTGGGCGATCTCGATTGCTGTTTGCATGACGCGATACCTGTAAGGCGCGTACCCGCCAAGGGGTACGCCAAAAAATTGAAGGTCGACGGAAAAATCAGGCCAGCCAATAGCGGGTCAGGTGGCGCGCCGGGTCAGTGTAACGACTGCGCGCATGAATCATTCGCCAGTTATCCCAAATCAGCAGGCAACCGTCGGGAATCAGCACCGGAACGTTGTGCTCGACGAAGTACGCTTCGCCGAGCACGGCAAACCTGGCCAGTGGAGAGGTGTTGTTGGTGACCAGCGACTGCTGCAAGGCTTGCTTGGACGGATTCACGTCGCCGTAGTGAAACTGGTTGTAGCTGAAGCGAAAAATATCCCCGTCCTCTGTAGGCGTGAGGATGTATTCCTTGACCCGCCGTTGTTCCGTTTCGCCCGGTTTGGCGGTGGCGACAAACTCTACCGGCGTGTCCTTCAGCCACTCACGCAGTTGCGGTTCACTGTGTTCGAGGGACTTGAGAAATTCGTAGCCGTCCACCAATCCGGTGTGCCCGCCACCGCACGTAGCCTGTTTATGGCAATGCAACGCCAGGTAGCGAGGTGGCGGTCCGTACACCGGCGCTTCAGTGTGCGGGCCGATGCCGTTCATGCTCTGGGAATACGGCAAGTCTTCGTAACCCGGCTTGCGGGTAATGGCAAAGGCCATCTGGCCGTTGAACTGCGGAATGATCGGGCCGAACTCCAGCAAGGTGCCTACGACATCATCGGCAAATTCGTCCGGAGTCAGCACCGTCCAGCCCAACGTCGACAGCTCTTCGTGACGATGGCCGAGCGAAATGCAATTTTGAGACGCAACAATCCCTTGGTCTGACATGGTGAGATTCCTGGCGGGTTATCCGGCGTTGACGGTGGAGGTGTACGCAGCGATGAAGTCGCGGCAGGCGCCACCCGGTCGATAGTGCTGCTCATCGATGCTCTGCACCGGGGTGATTTCGGCGGCGGTGCCGGTGAGAAAACACTCGTCGAAGTCGCCAAGCTCAGTAGGCAAAATCGTGCGCTCGACGACCTGGTAGTCCAGCGCTTTGGCCAGTTCGATCACGGTCTGCCGGGTAATGCCATTGAGAAAGCAGTCCGGGGTCGGCGTGTGCAAAGTCCGGCCTTTGACGAAGAACACATTGGCGCTGGTGGCTTCGGCAATGTGGCCGCGCCAGTCGAGCATCAGCGCATCGTGGTAACCCGTGTTCTCGGCATCGTGCTTGCTCAGCGTGGCGATCTGATAATGCCCGGAGGCCTTGGCTTCGAACGGGCTACTACTCGGTGGCGGGCGACGCCAGGCCGCGGTTTTCAAGCGGATGCCGGCCATGCGCGCCGCCGGGTCGAAATAGCTCGGCCACTGCCAGCACGCGATGGCCACGTGCACACGGTTAAAACGCGCCGAGGTGGAAATCATCTCGCTGCCGCGCCAGGCCACCGGGCGCAGATAACCGTCGACCACCTTGTTGCGTTGCAGCAGTTCCTGGCTGGCCGCCTCCAGTTCAGCCAGCGCATAGGGGATGGCAAAATCCATCATTTGCGCCGAGCGGTACAAGCGCTCGCTGTGCTCGCGCAGCTTGAAGATCCTGCCGTTGTAGACCCGCTCGCCTTCATACACGGTGCTCGCGTAATGCAGGCCATGGGTCAGCACATGCAACTGCGCCCGGGACCACTCGACGAACTCGCCGTCGAGCCAGATAACACCCTCGCGTTGATCAAACGGGATACTGCTCATATCCATATCTCCCCATTGTTCATGATTTTTCCTACGCCGTTTCCAGCAACACGGGTATCAATTCCGGCACGGCGGTGAGCTCGGTCTGAAAGAAGAACGCTCGCTCGCCGAAGGCCGGTTGCAGGTCGTCGAACCAGGTCACTTGCGGATCGAAGCGCGCGTAGAACGTGCGCAACACCCATTGCGGATTGCGTGCCTGGAGGAACTGCAAGACGAAGACTCTTTCCCCGGCGACGGTCTCGATGCCGTTGATCAACACCTTGCCGTAGAAGGTGCTCATGGACGGCCCACGCACCGTGCGCGCAAGCCCCGACACCGTGCGGTACGCGGCCTGGAAGATCTCGAAGGCCCGGGCCAGCGGCATCGCGAAGTAGTGACTGGGGCCGGTGTCACGCTCGACGAACATGTAATAAGGCACCGCCCCGAGCCGTACACCTTCGGTCCACAGCGCGGCCCAATCAGCGGGGTTTTCGTTGATGTGGCGGATCAGCGGCGCCTGCATGCGCACCGTCGCGCCCGTCGAGCGAATGCGCTCGACGGCTTGGCGGGCGATGGTCTGGCGGATCTCCACCGGGTGGTTGTAGTGACCCATGATCGACAGGTTTTTCCCCGCCGCGACGATGCGTCGGAACAGCTCCAGCAGTTCGGGCGCATCCTGGTCGCTGACAAAACGCTGCGGCCAGTACGCCACGGATTTGGTGCCGATGCGGATGTTCTTCAGGTGTGGCAACTCCAGCAGCGGCTCGATGTAACCGGCCAGCGAGCGGGTGTTCATGATCATCGGGTCGCCGCCGGTAATCAGCACGTCGGTCACTTCGGTGTGCACCTTCAGGTAATTGACCAGCTCCCGGGATTCACGGGCGTTGAACTTGAGTTCTTCTTCGCCAATGAACTGCGCCCAGCGAAAACAGAAAGTGCAGTACGCGTGACAAGTCTGCCCGGCACCGGGGAAAAACAGCACGGTCTCGCGGTACTTGTGCTGGATGCCCGGCAGGACTTTGCCATTGAGGGTGACACCGTTGTGGGTCAACTGCCCGGCCGGATGCGGGTTCATGCGCCGCCAGATCGCCTCGATCCGACGCTTGATCGCCGCGCTGTCATCCAGCTCGATCAGTTGCTTGAGCGAGGCATACTCCTCCGGCAGCAACATGTCCTTGTGGGGAAAGGTCATGCGGAAAACCGGATCGTCCGGAATGTTGTTCCAGTCGATCAGCGTGCCCAGCACGTATTCGTTGGTGCGAAACGGCATGACCCGGGCCACCACGGTCATGGCCTCCTGCAATGCCGGCGTCAGCTTGTGCCAGTAGGGTGAGTCGCGGATGGTGCGCGAGTTATAGGGTTTGTAGCGTTCGTGCTCCGACAGTCCTTGCATGGCCGCGCTCCTGGTGATTGCCCTGAGTGTTGTTAGGCGATGGCCGGCGCTTTGCGCTCTATGTCCATCCACGCCCGGACGCTGTCGCGATCCCACTGGCGACGCACATACGCCGCGAGCCGTGCCGGCACCGGATCGCCGTTGGCAACCAGTCGGTTGAGCATGATTGCAAGGTCAGTGTCGGCAATGCTCCAGTCACCGAACAGATGCTCGGCGCCCTCTTCCAGCAAACGGTCGGCCACATGAAACAGACGGTCGGTAGCAGCCCGGGCTTCGTCGGACAGCGGCGTGTCCTTCTTGCCGAAATACACCAGATCAAACGGACGCTCTTTGCGCACCACCAGCAGATCGCTGCGCAGCCAGGCCTGCAGTTGACGGGCACGGGCACGCTGCTTGATGTCTTGCGGGTAAATTCTTTTTGAAGCAGGAGCGAGTTCTTCCAGATACTCGGCAATGGCTGAGGATTCCGACAGCGCAAAACCTTCGTGAACTAACACAGGGATTTTGCAAGTCAGCGAAAGATCACGGTAATTTTCCAGATAGTTTTCACGCGACTTCAAGTCCAGCGTTACCAGATCAAAGGAAAGTTGCTTTTCCTTTAAAGCCACAAAAGCCGACATGGCAAAGGCACTGACATAGTCCGCCCCCAGATACAGCTTTAACTTCGCACTTCCCATAGAACACTCCATTTGCACTAAACACATTAATCCGTTGCATGTGAAGCGATCGTAGTAAGTTGCTTAAGCGCTGAACAGATACAGAAATTATCTATTTCTATCGATACAGAAATCAGAGCGTCAAATCGCCAGAGGGCATTTTTCAGGTGCGCAAAAACCAAAAAAGGGAGTCAGCGTATGCGGACTCCCTGGTGTGCAGCAGAAAGGAAATTACAGCGGGCGGGGGATCAGCCCAACGTTGTCGGCGTGGTTGGATAGCAATGCCATCTGCGGCATGTTGCTGAGGTTGAGCATTGCCAGCGGCTCGGTGGCGCTGGTGTTGACGAAGCCGTGACGGGTCCAGGCCGGTACCAGCAATACATCCCCGGGGCCGACGATTACCTCGTCTGCATCGCCCAGTGACAAGACGCCGCTGCCGCACTGGATGACGAACAGATGCCACCAGGCATGGGCATGACCATCGAGTGTTGAACCCGGCACCAGCCATTGCATGGACACCGCCATGCCGGGCGTCAGTTGGCAACCTTCGAGAGTATTATCGTGGGCCAGCGCAATAATATCGACGTCGCTGGCCTCAAGAATCTGGCGCATATCGCTAAGTTCGGCGCCTTTCCATACGCGAGGTTTGATCGGCTGCCGATCCAGACTCTGGCGAAAATCCTTATATGAAAAAAACGCACCCTGAACGTTAGTCATCTTCTGCTTCCAACTTATTCTGCCGAATTGAGTTACCCGACCTTAGGCGAACCCTTCAACAGTGTAAAGCCGAACAACTTCATTTATAACACCGACGGTCGCAACGCCACGATCATATCAACTTCAATCGCCGCATTTTTCGGCAACTGATAAACACCGACTGTAGTGCGTGTATGTTTCCCGGCATCTCCCAGTACGTGACTGAAAACATCCGATGCGCCATTGGCGACTTCACTGAGGTCGACAAAATCTTCCGTGGATCTCACATACACCGTGACCCGAATCAACGACTTGATCTTGTCCAGCGAACCAATGGCATCAACGATCAGCGCCAATCCGCGCATCGCACTGATACTGGCGGCCGCTTGCGCATCCGCCATGTCGAGGTCCAGTCCGACCCGCCCCGGATAGTGGATTTTGCCGTTCATGCGCGGCACCAGACCGCTGATATACAGTTCATCGTGATGACGAATCAGCGGCGCGTAATGTCCGCCAGCGGTGTTCTCGCCGTAGATGTCATAGTTGAATTCCCGTGCCAGAGCGATGAAACGCTCATCACAGGTCATGTGTGCATTCATTTACGTAACCCTCTTGATCAATACTGCAAAAAACATCGATCGCTGCTGCTTGATCCACGACTCAGCCCACAGCCCTCGCCGGTGCTGCCAGGCTGGAGATCCCGACCCTTGATTCAATGGCCTCGGCCAGACGCGTCAGGTCCAGGCTGAGGCGTTCGTACTGCTCGTTGAACAACACGATGTGGCCGATGAACGAGAAGTTGTCTTTCACCAGTGCGCTGACCGAATCGCCAATGCGCTTGGTCAGCACCGCTTCCACCAATTCGATGTTCAGCGACCGGGCCAGGGCCTGGATGTCCGGTACGTCCCGCAGGATGCCGCCGGTGTTCGCTCGCAACAGGCGTATGCCGCAGTAACCGCGTGGAACTGGATCATGGTTGGCGATGTAGCCTTCCACGGCCCAGCGGACCCAGCGCTCCCACGGGTCGAAGTCGATGAACGCCTTACGGGCCAGGTCCCAGATGTGCATACCACCGGGGCGCATGTTGGTTTCCACGGCCGAAGTGCGGTGATTGGCCCTGTGGAAAACTTCGTTGTGCCAGGCTCCGTTGTCCTGCGATACCAGCCCCGCCATGTGTCGACCGGCGGCCATCAGCCGCGCTTGTGCGTCCGCCGCCAAGGGCGCGGGCACCACTTGCTGGATCTCGGCGCGGTAGGCGCCATCGGTGGTGGTTTTTTCGGTGATCCAGGTACTTCCCGCAACATGGTCCCAGCTGTATTCACGGGCGTTCTGGATCAGTTCTTCAAGCACGATGCCGCCCTCGCGATAGGGTTTGAGGGCCTGCCATGCCTCGTCGCATTCGGATGGGTGCCGAATGACCCGGCAGCCGCGGCTGGCACCTTCGCAGGCAGGTTTGATGAACGCCTTGCCACCCAGTTCGATCACGCGCTGACGCAGTTCCGGCAGGCTCTCGATCCGGGTGGAAACGATCGGTCGGTAATCCTCGGGTGCCGCAGTGGCAGTCGCTTCGAGTTGGCGGAAAACCTGTTTGTCCAACCCCGCTCGCGCCTCGGCCGGGGTAATGCCGGGCAGGCCGAAATGGCTGGCCAGCGCCGCACCGAGCAGCACGCCGCGATCCGAAAACGGCAGCACGCCGATCAGTTTCCAGCAATCGGCATTCAGGCAACCGACCACCAGTTCGAGAGAGGCCGGTACGTCTTTCTCGGCCAGCGATGTACTGCAAACGTGATCAGCGACCTGATCGTCCTGGGGCTGAACCTGCTCGACCAGCAGGATCAGCCTGGCGTTGTACAGCGACTTGCACAGATCGCGCAGCTTCTGGATATCGTGAACCCGACTGCCGTTGTACCCCACCACTACTACGCACGAAGTCGTATCCATAAAACCCCCGACTTGCAAAGTGAAAACCGAAACGGCGATGACTCAGTCATGCAGCGACACGATTGATTTACGGTTGAGCCAGTACCAGACCAGAATCCCGCCAGCACCTATGGCTGCCAGCACCAGCGCGTTGTAGGGAGGCGGCATGACCCGCATGATCAACACGGTCAATCCGGCGCCGACGCCCAAAGACACTTCCTTGACGAACATGTTGTTCTGCTTGACCGAGAAGTAATCGAGGTGACTGAACGCGCACTCGGCAATGGACAGCAGCGCCACCCAGACCAGTGCGCCGACCAGGGTTTCGACGTGGAACGCAGCCGGTGAAGACAGCACCGCAAAACCGCCGACGATGATCCCGATGACCGTCAACACCTTGAAGCGCCCGGTGCTCTCGATCAGTTTCATCACCGGCACTTGCGCGAATACCACCACGGCGCTGTTGAGGATCAGCATCAGGCCGTACCAGGCCGGCAACTCGCCGGTCTTGAGCAGGATCGCTTGCGGCAGGATCGAGAACACCCCAAACAGCTTGATGCCCATGATGACGCCGGCGATCACCCACGGCAGTTTGTTGCGCCAGCCGCTGCCTTCCTGGCTGGCCGGGCGTGCCACCGCGGATTCGGTGGTGAAGGTCGCCCCCATGGCGATGGGCAGGCACAGCAGGACAAAACCGGCGGCGCCGAGAAAAAACATGGTTGGGGTCAATAGCGGCGACAGCAGGATCAGGCCAGCCAACAGGCTGCCCATGTTCATGGCCACGCGGTTATAGGCCGCGCCTTCCTTGGTCTGCGCCGCTTCGCTCTTGATCAGGTAACCGGCAATCGCGATGCCGTAGGCAAACAGCGCCGCGGCAAACATGACGACGCCCTGGTTGCGGGTGACCGCCAGCAGCACCAGGCCCATGGCGGCACACAGCAGCGTGACACTCAAGGAGCGGCGACCGAGTACCAGCAACGTCAGCGGCAGCAGTAACAACAAGGCCCGATACCCCAGGGCCAGAATGCTGTTGGTGGCGGTATCGAGCCAGACGTTGGCCTTGCCCAACACCGCGAACAGCGCCACGGCCGTGATGATTCGAATGGTGAACAACCGCAGGTTGATCACCGGTTTCGCCACGACGGCGGTCGTTTCTAAACTCATGCAGCACCTCATGAACCTTGGCGACTGAACGACCGGCAACAGGTCGACAATCCGAAAACACTCCAAAGCGATAGTAGAAAGAGATGCTTGTCTTGGTCAGAGCAAGTTCGTATAGAATCAAACGAACTTTACTGCCGGAGAGACCAGTAAAATGCAGGCTCAGCGAGCAGTGATCGCCGCTATCGAGTTCCAGCCGGGTGTGCCGCTGGTCCAGCAGATCGTCGATCAATTAACGGTGGCGATCAGTCAGGGCGGCCTGCCCCACGGCTCCAGGCTGCCGCCGATTCGCGAACTCTCCGACTTGATGCACGTGGGCAAATCCACGGTGGTCGACGCCCTGGACCGCTTGCGGGCCAAAGGCCTGGTGGTTTCACGCCAGGGGTCGGGGCACTACGTGCACCGTTCCAGCACCACCCTGCCGGCCAACGCCGGACCCGACCTGCTCCCGCAAGACACCCTCAGCGTGGTCCGCCGCGCGGTACTGCTGGACAATGGCGCGCTGCGACCGGGGGCCGGTTTTCTGCCGTCCTCCTGGCTGCCAGCCGAAGAATTGCTCAAGGCCGTGCGCGGGACGCTTCGCGCGACAAGCCTGCGCATGGGTGAATACGGCAACGCCAGCGGTTACCTGCCATTGCGCCAGGCCTTGCGGGTCAAGATGTCGACCTTGGGCATCGAGGCGCCGGTGGAACAGATCATCACCACCGCCAACACCGTACAAGCCATCGACATGCTGATGCGCCTGCTGGTCAAACCCGGCGACACGGTGCTGCTCGACGATCCGTGTTACTTCACGATGCACACCAATCTGGCCTGGCATGGCGCCAAGGTCATCACCATCCGCCGCGACTGCGACGGCATGGACCTGGACGCGTTCGAGCAATTGCTGATCACCCATCGTCCCGTGCTCTACATGACCAACAATGCCCTGCACAACCCGACCGGGCACTCGTTCACCTCAGCGCAGGTTTACCGCTTGGTGGAGCTGAGCCATCGCTACAACTTCCACATTCTCGAAGACGACTTGTACTGCGACATGCAGCAACGCCGAACGCCGCGCCTGGCCGCGAGCGGGCTGGACAATGTCTCTTACGTCTCCGGGTTCTCCAAGACCCTGACCGCCAACAGCCGCGTCAGCTTCGCGGTGCTGTCACCGCTACTGGCGGCGCGGATGGTGACGCTGAAAATGGCCTGCGGCGGCATGACCTCGGAAATGGCCGAGCAGATCATCTGCACCATGCTCAGCGACGGCAGCTACACCAAACACATGCGCCGCACGGTGGACCGGCTCTACGAGTCGAACAGCCGGGTGGCCGCGTGGCTGAGCGAGGCCGGGTGTTCGGTGTCGTCGTTGCCGGGGGAAGGGTTGTACATCTGGACGCGATTGCCGGAGGGGTTCAAAGCCGAATGCCTGGCCAGAAAGGGTCTGGAAATAGACCTGGTACTGGCACCGGGAACCTTGCTCAGCAAGGCGGCAGATGCCAATCAGTTTCTCAGGTTCAACGTGGCGCACAGTGATCATGTGCAGGTGCGGGAAAGGTTTTTCCGATTGCTGGACAAGTCCCAAAAATAATCGACCACCGCCTATCCCTGTAGGAGCGAGCCTGCTCGCGATGAGGCCGTCACATCCAGCATCAATGTCGCCAGACACACCGCCATCGCGAGCAGGCTCGCTCCTACAGGGGTTTGCGGTGTCCAAACACATACCGACCAGCACAAGGCCACGATTGTGCATTCCGATAGCCACACGCTAACTTCGACCCGTCGCTGCCAATTCAGCGACCGGGCCTGAGAACCCGGGTAATATATCGGTGCCTCAATGTCGAAACACGATTACAGACTTTTTGATCTGAGTTCGTGCAATGGCGGCTGTGCGTGGGAGACCTTCGGGTCTGCCGGTTTCTATATTTCCCGGTTCTCAGCCTGCGCATAGCTGCCACCCATTCGCCTGAGAACGAATGCAGCAGCTCCACTGAAATATAGGAGTTGTTCAATGACCAATCCCCAAGACCTGAAAACCATCGGCCTCACCCCTTTCTCCTACCTCGCTAACGAACCACTGTTTCGCATCAACGCCGGTGTCCCGGTCATCAACGCCCTCTCCCACGCCTCCGACCTGCTCCACCTCGCCAAACTGCTCGCCTCAGACGCCGCCATGGTTCGCGAGTCCGACCGACACGCCTGGGCCTCGCATTTTTTGCAGGACATGAGCAAAGCAATCATCGACGACGTGGTGAAGGTGCTCAATGCACCGTGTAACAACCGCACGTAAATGAAAAAGCCCCGCGATTCTTTTGAATGCGGGGCTTTCAGTTCACAGACAGGCGCACTAATCCCAATATTGGGTCTGACCGCGCACTTTTTCTTAAGCGGGCCAAGAAAATCTTAATATTTCGGGATTTTCTCAATTTTTTCTTAAGCGGACAGATATCGAATCCGCCTGTTAGTCCGCGTCGCCGCCATCGCGAGCAGGCTCGCTCCTACAGGGATCGGTGTGCACTCAATCCAATGTAGGAGTGAGCCTGCTCGCGATGGCGGCAACTCGGTCCAGCAGAAAGCACCCAACAAAAAGCCCCGCTCTTCTCTCGAAGGCGGGGCTTTTCTTTACAGCATCCGACGCTTAAGGCGCGTACGTCAGCAGCAACTCGCTCGGCACTTTGAAGTCCAGGGACATCATCACGCTCAACGCGGTAATGGTGAAGATCGAGAACACGAACAGCTTGCGTGCCCAGACCGTGTCATCCACTGCCTTGTAGCCGGTCCAGGCCATGTACAGCCAGTACATGCCCATGGCCGCGGCGACCGCGAGGTAGCTCATGCCGGCGTAGCCGCTGAAGGTCAGCATCAAGGTCGCCACGAGGAAGGCCAGGATGTAGATCAGGATGTGCTTCTTGGCCACCTGGATGCCGCGCTTCACTGGCAGCACCGGAATCGATGCGGCCAGGTAATCGTTGAAGCGGAAGATCGCGATGGCGTAGGAATGCGGCATCTGCCACAGGCTGAACATCACCAGCAGGGTCAATGCGGCCATGTCGAAGGTGTTGCTCACCGCGACGTAACCAATCACCGGCGGCATGGCGCCCGACAGACTGCCCACCAGCGTGCCGTGAACCGACTTGCGCTTGAGGTACAGGCTGTAGAAGCCGACATAGATCACGAAGCCGATGACTGCGAACAGCGCGGCCAACGGGTTGGCCACCTTGTACAACAGGGCAACGCCGGCGACACCCAGGACGGTCGCATAGATCAGGGCCAGTTTCAGGGAGATCAAGCCCTGGACCAGCACCCGGTTCTTGGTGCGCTCCATCTTCAGGTCGATGTCGCGGTCGATGCAGTTGTTGAACACGCAACCGGAGGCAACCACCAGGGACGTGCCGATCATCGCGGCCAGGAAGATGGCCAGATCGACATGCCCTTTGGAGGCCAGGAAAAATCCGCCTGCCACAGAAAGCACGTTACCGAAAATGATCCCCGGTTTGGTGATTTGGATAAAGTGCTTGAGGGACATGCGGACTTACCTCACTTCGCCATCATGAACGTGTGGATGCTGAACATGATCCACAACGACAAGCCAACCAGCAGGACGATCACGATCGCGGCGAAGACAAACGCAATCACGTTGTTTCGTTGCGCGGCCGAACGGTCCAGGTGCAGGAAGTACACCAGGTGCACCAGCACCTGGATGACGGCCATCGCGACGACGATCATCAGGGTGATCGACTTCGGCAGCGTCGGGTACATCACCAGACCGAACGGAATCAGGGTCAGGATCACCGACAGGATGAAACCGATGCCGTAGGACTTGACGCTGCCGTGACCGGCGTCGTGGCTGTCATGGCCATTTTGGGAATGAGCTGCGTTAGCCATTTACATAGTCCCCATCAGATAAACAACGGTGAATACGCAGATCCACACGACGTCCAGGAAGTGCCAGAACAGGCTCAGGCAGCTCAGACGGGTCTTGTTGGTCGCCGTCAGGCCGTTTTTCTGCACCTGATACATCATGATCGCCATCCAGATCAGACCGCTGGTCACGTGCAGACCGTGGGTGCCGACCAGGGTGAAGAACCCGGACAGGAAGCCGCTGCGGCTAGGGCCGTAGCCTTCGGAGATCAGCATGTGGAACTCGTTGATCTCCATGCCGATGAAGCCGGCACCGAACAGGAAGGTCATGGCCAGCCAGCCCAGGACCTGCTTCTTGTTGCCGCGGAAGAACGCCAGCATGGCGAAGCCGTAGGTGATCGAACTGAACAGCAGCAGAGCGGTTTCGCCCAGTACGTATGGCAGTTCGAAGATGTCGTGGCCCGACGGGCCACCCGCTACGTTGTTAACCAGTACCGCGTACGCCGCGAAGATCGACGCAAACAGAATGCAGTCGGTCATCAGGTAGAGCCAGAAACCGTATACGGTCATCTCGCCCGAGTCGTGGTGATGGTCATCATGCCCATGTCCATCGACATGGGTGTGTCCAGCATTGGTCACTAAGTTCGACATGGTTTAAGCCTGTTCCAACGAGGTTTCAACACGGGTGGCGGTGGCCGGGATTTTCCCTGCCGCTACCAGACGCTTGTGCTGCTCGGCTTCGATGCGCTCGATCACGTCGACCGGCACCATATAGCCTTGATCATCACGGGCCGCGTGGATCACGAAGTAGATCACGGTGCCGGCCAGGCCAGCGATCGCCAGCCACCAGATGTGCCAGATCATCGCGAAACCGAACACGGTCAACAGTGCGCCCATGACCACACCGGTGGCGGTGTTGTTTGGCATGTGGATCGGCTCGTACTTGGCCGGGGCCTTGTACGCGGTGCCGTTTTCCTTGGCTTCGGTGAACGGGTCGACAACGTCGGCTTTCGGCAGCACAGCGAAGTTGTAGAACGGAGGTGGCGACGAGGTCGACCATTCCAGGGTGTGTGCATTCCACGGGTCACCGTGTTCGCACATGTTTTCCGGCTTGTTGCGGTCACGCACGCTGACGTACAGCTGGATCAGCTGGCAAGCGATACCCACGGCGATCATCACCGCACCGAACATGGCGACGTACAGGTACGGCACCCACTCAGGGTTGGTAGTGGCGTTCAGACGACGGGTCATGCCCATGAAGCCCAGTACGTAGAGCGGCATGAACGCGACGAAGAAGCCGGTGATCCAGAACCAGAATGCAGCCTTGCCCCAGCCTTCGTGCAGCTTGAAGCCGAACGCTTTAGGGAAGTAGAAGCCGAAGCCTGCGATGTAGCCGAATACCGCGCCGCCGATGATCACGTTATGGAAGTGCGCGATCACGAACAGGCTGTTGTGCAGAACGAAGTCAGCACCCGGGATGGCCAGCAGTACACCGGTCATGCCGCCGATGGCGAAGGTCACCATGAAGCCCAGGGTCCACATCACCTGGCTGGTGAAGCGCAGACGGCCCTGGTAGATGGTGAACAGCCAGTTGAACAGCTTCACACCCGTCGGGACGGAAATCAGCATCGTCGCCAGACCGAAGAAGGCGTTGACGCTGGCACCCGAACCCATGGTGAAGAAGTGGTGCAGCCAAACCATGAAGCCCAGGATCGAGATCGCGCCCGATGCGTAGACCATCGAGTGGTGGCCGAACAGTTTCTTGCCGGTAAAGGTCGAGATGACTTCGGAGAAGATACCGAACGCTGGCAGGATCAGGATGTACACCTCAGGGTGACCCCATGCCCAGAACAGGTTCACGTACATCATTGGATTGCCACCAAGTTCATTGGTGAAAATGTGGAAATCCATGTAACGGTCAAGCGTCAGCAGTGCCAGGGTAGCGGTCAGGATCGGGAACGAAGCCACGATCAGGACGTTGGCCCAGGTGCAGGTCCAGGTGAAGATCGGCATGTCCATCAGCTTCATGCCAGGGGTACGCATTTTCAGCACGGTGGCCAGGAAGTTGACCCCCGTCAGCGTTGTCCCCAGGCCCGATAGCTGTAGCGCCCAGATGTAGTAATCCATCCCCACGCCAGGGCTGTATTGCAGGCCCGACAGCGGCGGATAGGCAACCCAGCCGGTCTTGGCGAATTCGCCGACGCCCAGGGACAGGTTGATCAGCACTACGCCGGAAACCAGCAGCCAGAAGCTCAGGGAGTTCAGGAACGGGTAGGCAACGTCACGCGCGCCGATCTGCAGCGGCACTGCAAGGTTCATCAGGCCGGTGAAGAATGGCATTGCCATGAAGATGATCATGATCACACCGTGAGCGGTGAAGATCTGGTCATAGTGTTCAGGTGGCAGGTAGCCAGGCGAACCCTCGGTGGCCATGGCCAACTGGGTACGCATCATGATGGCGTCGGCAAAGCCGCGCAGCAGCATGACCATGGCGACGACGATGTACATCACGCCGATTTTCTTGTGGTCGACCGACGTCAGCCACTCGGTCCACAGATAGGTCCACTTCTTGAAGTAGGTGATTGCAGCGAACAACGCCAGACCGCCGAGCGCGATCATGGAGATGGTCACCATGACAATCGGCTCGTGGAACGGGATCGCTTCCCAACTTAATTTACCAAACATCGTTTACTCCTCTGCCCCGGCAGCTGAATGCGAACTCATGTCCATCCCTTCCATTTGGGCCACTTCTTTCTCTGCTTTCTCGTGCTTGACCTTAGGGCCCGGTTTCATGCCTTCGTACTTGTCGACGATGGCCTGGAACATGCCTGGGGTAACCGAGGAGTAGAGCTCGACTGGGTTGTTCTGGCTTGGCTTGGAAAGGGCTGCGTATTCAGCTTGTTCAAGCTGTTTAGGTGCCTTTTTGACTTCACTTACCCAGGCGTCGAAATCTTCCTGGGAAGTTGCGATCGCTTTGAATTTCATACCGGTGAAACCAGCGCCGCTGTAGTTGGCGGAGATACCGTCCATTTCAGCGTTCTCGTTGGCGATCAGGTGCAGCTTGGTCTGCATGCCCGCCATCGCGTAGATCTGGCCACCCAGAGCAGGGATGAAGAACGAGTTCATCACGGCGTCGGAAGTGATCTTGAAGTTGACCGGGGTGTGCGCCGGGAACACGATCTTGTTGACCGTGGCGATGCCTTGTTCCGGGTAGATGAACAACCACTTCCAGTCCAGCGCGACCACTTCGATGGTCACAGGCTTAACGTCGGACTCCAGCGGCTTGTACGGATCCAGGGCGTGGGTCGACTTGTAGGTGACGTAACCCAGGGCAATGATGATCAGCACTGGAACAGCCCACACCGCGATCTCGATCTTGGTGGAGTGGTTCCATTTCGGGGTGTAGGTGGCATTGGTGTTGGACGCGCGGTATTTCCAGGCGAACAGGAAGGTCATGACGATGACCGGCACCACGACCAACAGCATCAGCAGCGTTGCGGTGATGATCAGGTTTCGCTCGTCCAGACCAACCTGGCCCTTGGGATTGAGCAAGGTCATGTTGCAGCCTGACAGCAACAACGTGCCGATCAGCGGCAATAAGCCTAGTAGTCTGGGGTACCTGTTTTTACTCATCTCACGACCTCTAAAGCAGCTTGCGCAATGCAGTTGGGTTTTGATCGCCAACACTTCACCCTGCCAAGGGTTGGCATTTTTCTTGGATTGAATAAGGGCATGCCCGTCGCGCGTCAGACGCTTTACGACAAATCCCGGGCCTGCGGTGAGTTCTTATTCGAATTCGTGGTCAAAGGCCTTGTTACAGACCAATTCCATTTGGTGCGGGTAGTTGGAGACTCCGACACCTGGGCATCGCATGAAGCCACCAGACCTCTCGACACCCTGTTTCTGCTCACGTCTGGTTAAGATTTGAGCAGTGCCGGGGATTCAGTGCGGGCGATTGTAGATATGTAACGCCCTATAAACCATGTCTCATCCCGAAATAATTTTTATCCGAACCGGCAACAATCATTAACCGTTCTCGCAAAAGTGGCGCATCTTATCGAAATTAATTCTCAACAAAAACACCATAATAAGTAGGTCTTCCACCCACAGTTCAGACAGTATCGGCCCCCTCTTCACTGCCCTTTACCTTGCCCGAGGCCCGATATGACGGGGGCTCCGGCCGTTCGTCAGCCCCTGTTAAAACTGCCTGCTCGCGTTCGGAATGGAAAAAACCGCAAGCCTGTAAAACAGCCCGATTTCGTTACGTTTCCATGCACCAATCCGGCTTCCTCGAACGCCCTGCGACACTGACTCTGTGACAACATGTCGCACATGTGTCGCACCCTTGATTGCCACCCGTCACAGTCTTTTTACCCGACCTCTGAAATGTGCTCTGCACGACAAAAAAAGCCCCGGCCCTCTCTGCGAGGACCGGGGCTTTTTTGTCCGACAATGCGTGGCGGCAGATGACCTCAGCGCAGCGCTTTGCGGTTACGCGATGTTAGCAAAGGCACCAGCACCACGATCAGCACGAAGGCGACCAGTGCCCACTGTGCCAGCGACAGACCGAGGATCGGCGGGTATGGCGTGGAGCAGAAACCATCGACCTGGAAACCCAACGGAAAGATCTTCGCCAGCGGCAAATCATCGACAATCGGTTGCAGCACATCGATGCCGCAACTGACCGCCGGATAGAACTGCGTGAAGACGTGATGCCCGGCGACGCCTGCGCCGGCCAGCGCACAGATCACCACCAGGGTTTCGAACACCGTGATACTGCGACGGCTGCGCATGGCGGCGCCGATGAAGGCGAAGATCGCGATCAGCAGCAACGCGTAACGTTGCAGGATGCACAGCGGGCAAGGGGCCTCGCCCAGAACAATTTGCATGTACAGCGCACCGCCGATCAGCGCCAGGCAAATGATGCCCAACAACACCAGATAGCGCCGTTCACGCCCCAACCGCATGGATTCATCGCTCATCGCGTTTCCCTTGAAAATTTCGAGTGCCCGCCAGTCTACACGCTGGCCCGGACCTTTGAGAGTCTGGTGCATGTGAGGGGGATTCGGGGGAATAGACGATAAGGCGGTTAAGGAGGGATTAACTTTCTGGTGTTTTTTTCAAATCAATACCGAGGTGAAGCAATCGCTGGCAAGCCAGCTCCCACAGGGATTTGTATCGATCCAGATTGATGTGGACGACACAAAACCTGTGGGAGCGTGGCTTGCCCGCGATGAAGGCGACGCGGTGAGGCTGGCTCACCGCCGCAACCCCTTACTCCAGCGCCGCTGCCGGCCCGAAGAACTCATAACGGCTTTGCTTCTCCGGCACGCCAAGGGCTTTGAGGTGGCGCTTGATGGACGCCATGAAACCTTTCGGTCCCAGGAAGTAAGCATCCAGGTCACGCTGCTCCGGCAGCCATGCATGCAACTGCTGCTGACTCAACAAGCCAACCTTGTGCGCCGCCGGACTCACGCCATCATCCTCGGCGTAGCAGTAGAAGCGCTTGAGCTGCGGGTGACGCTCGGCCAAACCATCGATCCAGTCGCGGAACGCGTGAACGCTGCCATTGCGCGCGCAGTGGATGAAATGCACCGGCCGCCGAGTCTCCAGCGCCGCTTCGAGCATCGCCAGGGTCGGGGTGATGCCGACGCCGCCGCTGATCAGCACCAGCGGCTTGTCGCTGGCGGTCAGGGTGAACTCGCCCGATGGCGGGAACAACTGGATGCTGGCCCCGACATGCATCTGGTCATGCAGGTAATTCGAGGCGCGGCCACCGGCTTCACGCTTGACGCTGATGCGGTATTGGCCTTTGTTCGCCAGCGCCGACAGCGAGTAGTTACGGCGGATCTCTTCACCGTCGAGGATCAGTTTCATGCCGATGTACTGGCCGGGTTCCGCCACCAGGATCGGGCCTTTGTCCGCGGGTTCGAAGTAGAACGAGGTGATCTCGGCGCTCTCCTCGACCTTACCGGCCACGATGAATTCCCGCGCCCCGCGCCAGCCGCCGGGGGCCTGTTCCTTCTGGTCGTAGATGCTGGTTTCGGCACCGATCAGGATATCCGCCAGTTGGCCGTAAGCCGCGCCCCAGGCCGCGATCACTTCAGGGGTGGCGATCTCTTCGCCCAGCACTTCGGCGATGGCCCGCAGCAGGCAGGTACCGACAATCGGATAGTGTTCCGGCAGGATCTGCAGGGCCACATGCTTGTTGATGATCTTGGCCACCAGGTCGCCCAACTGGTCGAGTTGGTCGATATGGCGCGCATACATCAATACGCCGTTGGCCAGGGCACGCGGCTGATCACCGCTGGTCTGGTGAGCCTGATTGAACAGCGGGCGGACTTCCGGGTATTCGGAGAGCATCATGCGGTAGAAGTGGGTGATCAGCGCTTCACCACCGCTTTCGAGCAGTGGCACGGTGGATTTGACGATGGCACGATCTTGAACACTCAGCATAAGGTGACTCCTGGTCTTCTTGGATTGCTAACGGACTACCCTATGACTATCAGCTTCCATGCCAACTATTTAGTCCTTATAAATCAATAAGTTAATAACTTAATAGTCATTTAGACACTGCCTGACTTATAGTCATACCGACTACACGGAGTCACTATGACTGCAAAACCCCTGCTCACCGCCCTGTTGCCCCTGGTCTCCGACCTGTCCCGCGAACTGCCTGAAGGCGAGCGTTATCGCCGCCTGCTGGAAGCCATGCGCGCCCTGCTGCCATGCGACGCCGCGGCTCTGCTGCGTCTGGACGGTGAATGGCTGGTGCCGCTGGCCGTCGACGGCTTGAGTACCGATACCCTCGGTCGGCGCTTCAAGGTCAGCGAGCACCCGCGTTTCCAAGCGCTGCTAAGCGGCCCAGGCCCGACCCGTTTCGCTGCCGACAGCGACTTGCCCGATCCGTATGACGGTCTGGTCGATGGCCTGGATGATCATCTGGAAGTCCACGACTGCATGGGTTGCCCGTTATTCATCGACGAGCGCCCATGGGGCCTGCTGACCCTCGATGCCCTCGATCCGGAGCGCTTCGAACCGATCGAGCTGGATGCCCTGCAAGCCTTCGCCAGCCTCGCGGCCGCCACGGTCAACGCCGCCGAGCGCATCGAGCGGTTGAACAACCGGGTCGAAGACGAGCATCAGCGCGCCGAGGTCTACCGCCAGGCCAGCGGCCAGCAGACTCGCGAGATGATCGGCCAGAGCAAGGCCCACAAGCGTCTGGTCGAAGAAATCAGTCTGGTGGGCGGCAGCGACCTGACCGTGTTGATCACTGGCGAAACCGGGGTCGGCAAGGAGTTGGTGGCCCAGGCCATCCATGCCGCCTCGCCCCGCGCCGATAAACCGATCATCAGCCTCAACTGCGCCGCGTTGCCCGATACCTTGGTGGAAAGCGAGTTGTTCGGTCATGTTCGCGGCGCCTTCACCGGAGCGATGAACGACCGCCGTGGCAAGTTCGAACTGGCCAATGGCGGCACGCTGTTTCTCGATGAAGTCGGTGAGTTGTCGCTGACCGTGCAGGCCAAGTTGCTGCGAGTATTGCAGAGCGGTCAATTGCAGCGACTGGGCTCGGACAAGGAACATCAGGTCGACGTGCGCCTGATCGCGGCGACCAACCGCGACCTCGCCGAAGAAGTGCGCAGCGGCCGTTACCGCGCCGACTTCTACCATCGCCTCAGCGTTTATCCGCTGCTGGTGCCGGCCCTGCGCGATCGCGGGCGCGATGTGCTGCTGCTTAGCGGTTACTTCCTGGAGCAGAACCGCTCGCGCATGGGCCTCAACAGCCTGCGCCTGAACAGCGATGCCCAGGCTGCGTTGCTGGCCTACGACTGGCCCGGCAACGTGCGCGAGCTTGAACACCTGATCGGCCGCAGCGCCTTGAAAGCCCTGGGCAACTGCAAGGAGCGGCCGAAGATTCTCAGCCTGAGCGCAGCCGACCTGGACTTGCCCAATGCCAGCGTTGAAGYCGCCGCCGAGCAACCTGCCGCCAGCGTCATGCAACTGGTGACCGGCGATTTGCGCGAGGCCACCGAGCGTTATCAGCGTCAATTGATCGGTGCCTGCCTGGAGCGGCACAACCACAACTGGGCAAGCGCGGCCCGTGAGCTGGGCCTGGATCGGGCGAACCTGGGGCGGATGGCCAAGCGGTTGGGGATGAAGTGATGGCCCCATCGCGAGCAAGCTCGCTCCCACAGGTGGCCGAGGTGAACACAAATGTTGTGTCCCCTGAAATCCACTGTGGGAGCGAGCTTGCTCGCGATGGCGTTCTACCACTCACTGAATTACTAAAGCCTGCCCCAAACAAGTCGATAACCCGGCATCGAAGTCATTGGCAATCCCGGGATTGCCCGTCACCTTTTTCCAGAGAAGGTTCCTATGTCCTCCACCAAAGCCCGCGCAGACTCACTTTCGCTTCTGCTGTTTACCTTGCGCAGCGGCAAGCTGATGGCGATCAACCTGCTCAAGGTCAGTGAAATCATTCCCTGTCCGCCGCTGACCCGGCTGCCGGAGTCGCACCCCCACGTCAAAGGCATCGCCACCCTTCGCGGTGCCTCGCTGTCGGTGATCGACCTCAGCCGTGCCATTGGCGAGCGCCCGCTGGAAGACCCGAACGGCGGCTGCCTGATCGTCACCGACGTCAGCCGCTCCAAGCAGGGCCTGCATGTGCAGGCCGTGAGCAAGATCGTCCATTGCCTGACCACCGACATTCGTCCGCCGCCCTTCGGCTCCGGTGGTTTGCGTGCCTACATCACCGGCGTGACGTCGGTCGATGGCACCCTGGTTCAGGTGTTGGACATCGAAAAAGTCATCCACGGCATCGCCCCGGCACAAATCGAAATGGCACCGACCGAACTGAGCATGGAAGACGCCGAACTGCTCGGCAACGCGCGCATCCTGGTGGTCGATGACAGCCAGGTCGCCTTGCAGCAATCGGTGCATACCCTGCGCAACCTCGGCCTGCAATGCCATACGGCCCGCAGCGCCAAGGAAGCCATCGACTGCCTGCTGGACCTGCAAGGCACCGCGCAACAGATCAACCTGATCGTCTCGGACATCGAAATGTCGGAGATGGACGGCTACGCCTTCACCCGCACCCTGCGGGAAACTCCGGATTTCGCGCATCTTTATGTACTGCTGCACACCTCGCTGGACAGTGCGATGAATGCAGAGAAAGCACGAGTGGCGGGAGCAAATGCGGTGCTGACCAAGTTTTCATCGCCGGAACTGACCCAGTGTCTGATCACCGCGGCCAAGGCTGTCGCCGAACAAGGTTATTGAGTGTTGACCGAAGATTACTGCTGGCTGATGCGACGCGACCTCTCTGTCGTCATTCCGCCTCCCGATTGGCCGGTCGGCCTGCAACTGAGTGAATACCGCCCCGAACTGGGCGCCGCCGTGCACCGCCTGATGGAGCTCGGTTATCTCGACGGCGGTGGGCGCGTAGCCGCACTGGACATGTGGCAACGGCAGTTCGAAACCGATCCGGAATATGACCCGGCCCTGTGCCTCATTGCCCAGGATGCCGAAGGTGTGGTGGGTGTGTGTCAATGCTGGACCAGTGCCTACATCAAGAACCTGGTGGTGCATCCGCGGTTTCAAGGCCGGGGATTGGGGCGTGCGCTGCTATTGCAGGCGTTCAAGGTGTTCCAGCAGCGGCGTGAAAGTTTCGTGGACCTGAAGGTACGTGAAGACAACCTTCGGGCGCGGCGCTTGTATGAAAGCGTCGGGATGCGCGCAGTCCGCCGGGAGCCGGTTCCGCTCTGATACGACGCCATCGCGAGCAAGCTCGCTCCCACAGGTTACCCGTCGTACACAAAATCCGTGGCCACACTCGACCACTGTGGGAGCGAGCTTGCTCGCGATGGGGCCTGCACATCCACTTCAAAACCTTGAGGCATACTCACCCTTCGGCCACAGCACCAAGGATGCCTGAACCATGAAAGTAGCAACCCTGACTATTCTCTGCCTCACCGCCCTCGCCACCCAAGCCCACGCCTCCAGCCCCGACGCCTGGGCAACCTACGACAAAGCCGTACTCGCCAGTTGCACCAAGGCCAGCGCCCTGAAGGACAGCAAACCGGTCGGCACCGCCGCGCAGTTCGATGACCGGGTCGGCTACACCGCGCTGCTGCTCCAGGGCCAGTACCCGCAAAAACACATGAAAGGCGCGCAAGGCACTGAATTGTGTCTCTACAACAAAAAGAGCAAAACCGCGTACGTCGCCGAATGGGACTCCATCCGCCCGGCCGGCAAGGCCAACTGAGTGGCGCATAATTTGCTTCGATAGCGGCTTTTGTGGCGGCATTCTGTCGCCGTTTCATGCCCTGTGATGCGAATCAACGCTCAATGAATACGACGTTTTCCTGTGTAGGCTGCGGCAAATGCTGCAACGACCACCATGTACCCCTGACCTTGAGCGAAGCCCGGATGTGGGCCGCCGACGGTGGTCAGCTGATCGTGCTGGTGGAAGCGTTTCTGGGCAACGGCCTGGGTCTGCCGATGCAACAACGGGAACACGCCAAACGCCGTTCGGCGGCGGTGCGCAGCGGCGAATCCGACGCGTACGTGGCCATCACCTTCGCCGCCTACAATGTCGGCCCCTGCCGGAATCTTGACGAAGACAACCGCTGCCGCATCTACGAACGCCGGCCGTTGGTGTGCCGCATCTATCCGATGGAAATCAATCCGCACATACCTCTGAACACCGCCGTGAAGGAATGTCCGCCTGAGTCGTGGGAAACAGGGCCGGAGCTGATTGTCGGCGGTAATCTGGTCGACCAGGAGCTGGTGCATCTGATCCAGCGCTCACGCGAGGCGGATCGCGACGATATTCAGACCAAGGATGCAGTTTGCGCGCTGCTGGGTATTCGCACGACGGCCCTGAAGGGTGACGGGTTTACCGCTTATCTGCCCGATATGGCGGAGTTTGCTGCAATCGTCGACGACCTGGCCGGGCAAACGTTGCCGGAGTGGGGCAGCGAATGGCTGTTTCATGTGTCGGACGATGATATTGCGGAGCAAGTGCTGGCCGCCGGTGCGCAAGTGGTGGCGGATGCGCCGGCGAATTATGCGTTTATTTCGTTGCGGGCGGCTTGATCAGGAAGTTGCATCGCCCTGAATGGCCTCATCGCGGGCAAGCCCGCTCCCACAAGGATCACCGATGAACACATATTTTGTGTACGACGATGATTACTGTGGGAGCGGGCTTGCCCGCGATGACGGCGGCGCTGTCATCGCAAAGTCCGGATTTAGCGCTTACCCATCGACCGACGAGTCCCCGGCGGTGCCATGCCTGGGGTCTTGGTGTGGCCGTTCTTGGCGCCGTTCTTGTACCACGGCTGGTTGGAGCCCTTGGCGGCCGCCAGATCACCCGGCTTGAACGGGAACTTGAAGGCCGGGATCTCGGCTTTGGTTTCGCTGTCGGCGCTGGAGTCGACGCTGTCTGGCAGCTCTGCCTGCACGTCGCTCAGGGCGTCGGCGACCGGCGGTTGTTTCGGGGAAGTCATGAAAGCTCCGGGTGGTGCATGAAGTGTCGGGCCCGGTGAGTGAGCCGCATGTCACAGTATAAGAAGTGCGGCAGTATAACTGGATGACGCCCCGCAAGCTGCAAGCTTGCATTGACCGCCTGACGACTCGCACAAATCCCGCGAAGAATGTTAGCGTGCTCATCATTCTTCACCGCCCGACGAGTGCGCCTCCCATGAAAAAGACTGTCCTGGCTTTCAGCCGCGTCACCCCGGAAATGGTCGAACGCCTGCAACAAGACTTCGATGTCATCGTGCCGAATCCGAAAAACGGCGACATCAACGCCCAATTCAACGAGGCCCTGCCCCACGCCCACGGCCTGATCGGCGTCGGTCGCAAACTCGGTCGCGCCCAGTTGGAAAACGCCGCCAGGCTGGAAGTGGTGTCCAGCGTCTCGGTGGGCTACGACAACTATGACCTGGCCTATTTCAACGAGCGCGGGATCATGCTGACCAACACGCCGGATGTGCTCACCGAAAGCACCGCCGACCTGGCGTTTGCCCTGTTGATGAGCAGCGCCCGTCGCGTCGCCGAACTGGATGCCTGGACCAAGGCCGGGCAATGGCAGGCCACTGTCGGTGCACAGCTGTTCGGTTGCGATGTGCATGGCAAGACCCTGGGCATCGTCGGCATGGGCAATATCGGTGCGGCCATCGCCCGACGCGGTCGCCTGGGATTCAACATGCCGGTTATCTACAGCGGTAACAGCCGCAAGAACGAACTGGAACAGGAACTCGGCGCACAGTACCGCAGCCTCGATCAATTGCTGACTGAAGCTGATTTCGTCTGCCTGGTGGTGCCGCTCAGCGAGAAAACCAAACACTTGATCAGCCATCGTGAACTGGCGCTGATGAAGCCAAGTGCCATTCTGGTGAACATTTCCCGTGGTCCGGTGGTGGACGAGCCCGCGCTGATCGAAGCGCTGCAAAACAACCGCATTCGGGGTGCAGGGCTGGACGTATACGAAAAAGAACCGCTGGCCGAGTCGCCACTGTTCCAGCTGAAAAATGCCGTGACCTTGCCGCACATCGGCTCGGCCACCCATGAGACCCGCGATGCCATGGCCAACCGTGCCCTGGCCAACTTGCGCAGTGCCCTGCTGGGCGAGCGACCGCAGGACCTGGTCAACCCGCAAGTCTGGAGGGGTTGAAGTCAAAACGGGCAGGAGCGACAAGCGCCTGCCCGTTCAATTTAAAAGAATTACTTTCAAGCGACTAAATAGCTCTCTTTATACATATCCTGCAATTCAGTCGACAACCAAACCATAAAACCACGCGATAGACTCTCCGTATTTGCCCGGACACTACAAGGACAATAACGGAGACCGCCCACTTGCCACCATTCACAACAAGCCAGGTCATTCGACTCAGCAAAGCCACACTGATGTTATTTGTCAGCCTGTTTGGGTTGCTGATGCTTTACAACAACTTCACGGACTACTCGAGCAACTATGAATACATTGCTCACGTCCTGAGCATGGACACCACCAACGACCGTCACAGATACAGCCACAGGGCTATTACTTCAGCCATAGTGCACCACCGCATCTACTGGCTGATCATTACACTTGAAGTGGTCTACACCCTGTTTTGCCTGCTTGGAACCTATTACCTGTACAAAAATATCAACACATGCCAGGAACAATTTCACGAAGCCAAAAAACCTGGATTAATCGGATTGTTGATCGCCCTTTTCCTCTATTACGTAGGCTTTCAAGTAATCGGTGCTGAATGGTTCAACATGGATGACTCGAGCGCATGGAACTATCAGGACAGGGCCCGGAATATTATTGATTTCATTTTTCCGTTATTGATATACATCGCAATAAAAATCGAGCGCTGAGTCACTCGGCGCTCGACGCCCTCCCTCAGGCCAACTTGCCGTTACCCAGCACCGGCGACACTTGGGGTTTACGAAACACCAGTACGTTCCCCGACATCACCAACACCAGCCCCAACAGCGCCGGCACCGTCCATTGATAGCCCTCGGCGAACGCTGACACGTTGAGCGCCACCACCGGAAATAGCACCGTACAATACGCAGCCCGCTCAGGCCCCATGCGGCCTACCAGCGTCAGGTAGGCGGTGAAACCGATTACCGACCCCGGAATCACCAGGTACAACAGTGACCCGATGTAACGCGCGCTCATTTCCATGTCGAAGGGAATGCCCTTGACCAGACACCACACCGAGAGCATCGCCGCCCCGTAAGCCATGCCCCAGGCATTGGTGGTCAGCGGTTTGAACCCGGCCTTCTGTTGCAGGCTCGAGAGCATGTTGCCCGCCGAGAAACACAAGGTGCCGCACAAGGCCAGACCGAGACCGAGCAGGGTTTCCGGGCTGGCGGTACGCCCGGCCAATTCCGGCCAGAACAACAGGCCCAGCCCAAGCAGGCCCAGCGCGCCACCCATCAGCACATTGCGGGCGATTTTCTGACCGAAGAACACCCGCGCGTTGAGGGCATTCCACAGGGTCGCGGTGGAAAACACCACAGCCACCAGGCCGCTGGGGATCCACTGGCTCGCGGTGAGGAAGCACATGAAGTTGACGCAGAACAGGCACAAGCCCTGAGCCAGGCAGATCAGGTGCCCGCGACGGTTCATCACTTGCAAGCGTCGGCTGAGCAGCAGGATCACGAACAGCACCAGCGCAGCGAGCCCGAAGCGATAGACGATCGACACGGGAATGGCCACCACGCCGAGTTGCCATTTCAAGGCAATCCAGGTGGTGCCCCAGATCAGCACGGTCAGCAAGTACAAAGAAAGGTTCATGACAAAGGCTCCTCGATAGGTGCCCAGTGTCCGGCGCCACTCCCTGGCGCACTTGCATAAACTTGCGCTTTTGTCTGGCGACAGGCTGGCAGGCGCACGTCTACGGAGTAGGATGCAGGGCGTTGGATGCAGGTGTTAGAGAGCAACGATCATGGCTGCACTGGATACCCTACAAGTCTTTCAAGCCCTCAACCGCTCGCCGAATGCTCGCCTCGAGCACAGCGCCGAGCTCGGTGACGGTTTGTCTGCAGCCTTGTGGAGCAATCACCACGATGCGCAGGATTACGAAGCGCCCAGCCACCACACGTTGTCCTGTTACCTTGCCGGCGGCACCGGCACCTTTCGCCGCGACCAGCCCGGCAACAAGGGGGGGCCGGATAAACTGTGCGTCCTGCCGGCCGACCACCAGTCAGGCTGGGTGATCAATGGCGATATTCGCCTGGCGCACCTGTATTTCAGCCCCGAACAATTTGCCCTCGGTTGCGTCACCCTGCTCGATCGCGAACCACGGGAAATGCAACTGCGCGAGCAGACCTTTCTCGATGATCCGCAGCAGGCGCTGCTCTTTCGACAGTTGATCACCCTGAACTGGGACGAGCCGGGCGAGCGCCTGCTGACCAGCAGCCTGGCCCACGAACTGCTCAGCCATGCCCTGCTCAGCCAGGTGAATGCCCGGCAAGGCCTGCGTCTTAAAGGTGGGTTGGCCGCGCATCAGCGTCGGCATCTGGTGGAATACATCGACAGCCATCTGGACGACGCCATCAGCCTGGGTCAATTGGCGGCGTTGTGCGCGTTGTCGGAATACCACTTCGCGCGGATGTTCCGCGAAAGCTTCGGCTTGCCGCCCCATCAGTATGTGCTGGCACGACGCCTGAACCGGGCGCGGGAGTTGCTGCGCACGACCTCGCAACCACTGGGGGAGATTGCACTGGCTTGCGGCTTTTCCAGCGCCAGCCATTTCACCAATCGCTTTCGCCAGTCACTTGGCGGGACGCCCGGTGAGTATCGACAGGCGTTTTTGCGCTAGGCCCGGAATTTTCGGCGCCTCAATTGCCGCCTTCACGGGCAAGCCCGCGAAGAACGATAACGCGGTCTATCGTCAGAACTCCAAGGTGCTCGACAACGTCACCTGCCGCGAGTCACCCATCGACACAAAGAACCGACTTGCCGCCGAGGTGTAGTAAGTGCGATCAAACAGGTTCTTCACGTTGAGCTGGAACTTGACCTTCTGCCCTTCGACTTTGGTGTCGTAGGTGGCGAACGCATCGGCCACGGTGTAGCCCGGCAGGTCGAAATCGTTCACCGCGTTGCCCGCGCGCTCACCCACATAACGCGCCCCGGCGCCGACCCGCAGTTGGTCGCCGCCGACGATGGTGCCGAAGTCATAGACGGCCGACAGCGAGCCGCTGTTCTTTGCCACGTTTTGTAGTTGATTACCCTTGTAAACAGGGTCTTCGGTGACTTCGGCATCGGTGTAGGCGTAGCTGCCGATCATGCTCCAGCGATCGGTGAGCTGACCGCTCAAGTCCACTTCAAGGCCACGGGAACGCACTTCGCCGGCGGCACTGTAAATTGTCGTCGGGCCTTCGGCGTTGGCCACCAGCACGTTGCGTTTCTTGATGTCGAACAGCGCGATGTTGCCAGTGACGCGGCCCGGCAGATCGAGCTTGGCACCCAGCTCCCAGGACTTGGCTTCTTCCGGCGCGATGCCGCCGTCAAGCACGGTGCTGCTGCCGCTCAACGGCGCAATGGTCGAATTGGGTTTGAACGATTCGGTGTAGCTGCCGTAGAACGACAAGGCGTCGGTGTACTTGTACACAAGGCCCGCGCGCGGTATCCATTTCTGCCCGTTGCTGTCGGTGTTGGCGTGGAACGGCACGCCTTTGCCGGCGTACTGGTCGTACGCCTGGAAGCGCGCGCCGGCCACCAGAATCCATTGGTCGTTGAGGTGGATGGAATCCTGCAGGAACACCGAATCGCTGCGCAGTTCATCGGTCTGCGCGCTGTCGGCCGCACTGACAGTGGTGCCCGGCACTTCCTGGCCATAGATCGGGTTCACATAGCTGAACTGGGTGCGGCTTTTCTGGCGGATCAGGTCTTCGCGGAAGATCTTGCGGTATTCGTCATCGACGCCGAACAGCAGGTCATGCTGCATGCCGAACACATCCACGTTGCCTTCGAGGCTGGCGGTGGTGAAGCGGTCGGTGCTGATCGCATTCCGGGTGCCATCCATGCTGCGGGTCAGGGTGCCCTTATTGGTGTCGATGGCAGTCACGCGCACCTGGCTGGCGTCGTAGGTTTCGCGGTTCCAGCTGTAGCCGAAATGGGCCTTCCAGTTGTCGTTGAGCTCGTGATCGGCCTCGAAGTGATAGAGGTCCGAACGCCCTTCCATGTTGTTGAACGGCTCGTCGAGACGTTCGTTGCGCGAGATGTCCAGCGGATGGTTGGTCCGTGGATCGATCAGCGTGCCGCGGTCGAACGGCGTGAGGAATTCGCGGTGCTCATAGGAGAACAGCAACTTGGTGCTTTCGCCGTACCAGGCCAGCGACGGCGCGATGAGGCTCTCGCGATGCACACCGAAGTTGCGCCAGTAATCTTCGTCTTCATAGTCCAGCACCATGCGGTAGGCCAGCCCGGAATCGCCGAGGGCACCGGTGCTGTCGAGACCGCCGCCGCTGCCGTTCTTGCCGTCGCCATAGCTCGAACCGCGCGCAGTCAGTGCGTTGTAATGCTCAAGCTCGGGCTTCTTGCTGACCATGTTGACCACGCCACCCGGATCCTGGATGCCATAGAGCAACGAGGCAGGCCCCTTGAGCACTTCGACCCGGTCGACGCTGGCGTTGAGGCCACGGCCCTGCACGATCGGCATGCCGTCGCGCATGATCGAGCCATTACGGTTGTCGCCAAAGCCGCGGACCATCACCGAATCCTGGGTGCTGCCCAAAGTGTTGGCCTGGGTGATGCCGCTGACATTGGCCAGAGCGTCATCGAGATTGCGTGGCGCCTGGTCGCGGATGACCTGGGCCGGGACGACATTGATCGTCTGCGGGATGTCCTGAATCGGGGCCGAGGAGCGCATCACCGAAGAAGTCGGTGGCGGCTGGTAACTCATGGACTCATCCATCACCGAGGTAATGGTAGTCGCGCCCAGGTTCAACGCACCTTCGGTCGGCCGTGGTTCCAGTGCAATGGTATGCCCATCGGTGCGGCGGAAGGTCAATCCCGAACCACTGAGCAGACGTTGCAGGGCCTGTTCGGCGCTCATCTGGCCATTGACCGCCGGCGCATTGAGGCCGTACGGCGCTTCATCGGTGTAGACGACACTGATGCCGGTCACCCGGCTGAAATCACTCAAGGCCTGGGGCAGGGGTTTGGCGGCCAGTGCGAAATTGAATTGCCCACGCGACTGACTGCTGCCCGCCTCTGCGGCCAGCGCCACGCTCAGCGGCAACAACGCCAATGCCGAAAAGCTCAACGCAGACACACCCAACCATTGTTTGACCGAACCCGATTTTGCCCTGGACTTCATGACTCATGACCTGTGTAGAACCGCAACGGATGCGAATGACTCGCAGTTTCAGTCACTACACGGATGGCAGTCGGGTTTACCTCATCACATTCTGAATATATTTTTTCTTGAGTGATTGGGTGTCTGATCTGCCGCCATCGCGAGCAAGCTCGCTCCCACAGGTTTTGAGTCGGCCACAATATTGGGGCAACACATAACCTGTGGGAGCGAGCTTGCTCGCGATGGGGCCAGCAGCATCAACGCAAAATAATCAGCTGCCCCAAAACCTGATGCTGCTCAAACCCCAACACCCCCTGCAACGAGCTCAACACCGCCTGCGGATTCCTGCTCTGAAAGCTGCCACTGACCCGCCGCGTCGCCAGTTCATCGCTGAGTATCAAGATCCGTCCGGGGTAATAGCGCGCCAAATCCAGCACCACATCGGCCAACGTCGCCTTGTAGTAATTGAGCCAACCCTGACGCCATGCCAACTGCGCTTCGCTGTCCACCGCGTGGAATTTTTCCGCCGAGCCTTCGCCGTAGGCGACTTGCTGGCCGGCGGTGAGAATTTGCTGCTCGGCGTTCTTGTCCGCCGTTACGCCAACCCGCCCGGACAACACCGTGACCTGTGCACCACGGGACTGCAAGCGGACCTCGAACTGCGTGCCCAGGACCCGCGCCTGCCCCTTCTCGGCGTCCACTACAAACGGCTCGCCGGTATGGGTGACGCTGAAAAATCCGGCGCCGCGGCGCAATTGCACATGCCGTTCGCCGCGACTGAAATCCACAGCAATGGCACTGTCGGCATCCAGGGTGACTTGCGATTGATCGGCCAAGGTCACCGTGCGGATTTCCCCTGGCGCCGAGACATAATCCGCCCCCAGGTCATCCATCCAGCGCGACGGTTGCCAGCCGGTGCCGAGGCTGATCATCAACAGCAGGCACGCGGCCATCGCCAGCGCACCTGACCAGCGTCCGACCGTGCTGCGCCGCGAGCGTTTCATGGCATTGAGATAGCCTTGCAAGGCAAAAGCGTCTTCATCGGCGAGCGTGCGCGCCGGCCCTTCGCTCAACTCCCACAAAACCTGCGCCTGGACATACGCCTGCGCATGAGCGGGATCGGCTCGCAACCAATGGCTGAACGCCGCCTGATCACCACTGCTGGGCTGATCATGCAGCAGGCTCAGCCAGGCCAGCGCGGCCTGCTCCTGAGCGGGCGTCGGGGTGACGCGTTCGAAGTGGTTCACGGTGCTTTCCCTGGCGTTCGTGTTTCGGGCTCCCGAAGGCTGGCCTTGCAGGCTTCGAGGGCGCGCATCATATGTTTTTCCACGGCACTTTGGGACAAACCCATGGCCTTGGCGATCTCGGCGTACTTGCGGCCGTGAATGCGATTGAGCAAAAAGATCTGCCGCGTGCGCTCCGGTAATGCGCGTAACGCCGCTTCAACGTGACGCAAATCGTTGCCCGCCTCCAGCGCCGCTTGCGGTCCGCTGCCATGGCTGTCCGGTGGCTCGACCATCAAGCCTTCGCTGGCCCGGACCCGCGTGCCTTCACTGCGCAAATGGTCGATGGCGATATTGCCGGCGCAGCGCAGCAGATAAGTGCCGAGCTCCTCGACCTGCACCAGCGGCCGCCGCCAGAAACGCAGGAACAAGTCCTGCACCAGGTCAGCCGCCGTCGCCCGGCAACCGACGCGCCGACTCACCAGCGCCTCCATTTGTGAGCGCTGGGAGAGAAACACCTGGAGAAAATGCGCACGGTCGCCGCGCTGTTCGTCGCGTTCGATATCGTGGGGGTCGGGGGGCATTGTGATCATCGTTCATGTTTCGACCTGAAAACCAGGGAGGCCACGACAGCGTCAGGGGGCCGGCAAGGCCGCAATATTAATGATAAATATTCTCATATGCAAAAGTATCAGCCCATGCCCCATGGAATCCAAAAGCCACCGAATCGAGTAGGAGGCGGATTTACATCCGCCGTCCTCTCACACCACCGTACGTACGGTTCCGTATACGGCGGTTCAGGTTAAGCGGTTAAGCCGGGTTATCGTGTCCAGTATTGAGACCAGCCCGAGTCGATCCCAGAGTTTCTTCGGCAGCGCCTGATTCATATGGGGTGCTCCCGAATTCCACCAAGGGCCTCGACGCCTCGACCGTTGAATGCTGAGTGACAAGCACGGGCTTCGTTGAGCCCTAGACGCATCAA